>CAZRXJ010000008.1:0-14685 GCA_964604025.1 uncultured Saprospiraceae bacterium
ACTATAGGTGACCAAAGGGCACTAAACTCATTCAAGCTACGAGGTTTTATTCTTTGGGCGAGTCGTATCAGGACGTCTCACGCCTATGTCGTAATTGAATAGAAGGTGATAACCTTTACTAGGATAATAAGATGTTCCTATAAGCACTTGTACCTTAGCCCATATCCAATATGACGCAATTATAAATATAAGCATCGGTATAATACCTCTATGCATGATAGCTCCAAGTGTTATGCGCGCTTGAGCTAATGTCATCTGAGATATTTCTCCAAATGTCCTATATCTTTGAATATTAAAATCTACACTTTCTAATTTGCTGGGTTGTATATCGAAGTCTTCTTCAGATATGTTATTTTTCAATTGATACTTGTATGGATAGATGACATAGTGATACAGTATGAAGAATAGGGAGAGCAATATTATGGTAGCTTTTACAAATATGGGCAACTCTGTAAGTCGCGTAATAAATGATTCTAAGAAACCTGCAATTAGAAAAAGAGGTACTGTACTGAGCAATACACGAAGTGCTCGCTTCGATGCAACTTGCATAGATAGCGATCGATTATAACTTTTAGGATTGAGCAGTCCATCTCCAAGGATCAACCCCGCTGCTCCTGCTATGACGATAGCAGATATCTCAATTGTACCATGTATCCATATCGTCATAAATGAAGTAAGAAATAATCCTTTCTGATAAAAGAAATATTGGAAAGTACCTAACATGATGCCATTTGACATAAGTAGCATAACAGTACCGATGCTGCCAAACAACCCCAGTACAAAAGCCAAAAAAGCAACTTTGATATTATTAATTGAGATGCCAAAAAACATGTCAACTTGTCCTTGGGATTTGTAGACAGCCATTGGGTCTCCATTGTTGATGTTTTCATTAGTCATCTCTACATATCTGTCCCCAAGGATTACAGCCGTAAAGTCGGGATTATATACAGTACTGATCACCCCTATTAGTATAGCCAGAGAAAAGATAGCCAATGATGCTAATATGGATTTTCGGGCTCTCCACAACTCCTGCGGTAGCGCATGCAGGTAGAATCCTTTGATGTCTGCGAATGTGAACGAGCTCTTTCGGTTTTGTATGAGATCCAAGACTCTTTGTGTCAATTCGTTTAGATAGAGCCTTATCGTGCGATTGGGATAGAAGGTTCTGGCATAAGACAGATCACTGGACACTTTCGTAAATAATTCATGAAGAAGATCTGGATCTTTATGCTCTTTGCTCAGCAGAGTTTCGAGCTCTTGCCACTTATCTTTATTGTCATTTATAAAGGTGGATTCATTCATAATCAACTATTAATACATGTTAATATAATGTAATATGAATGCTCTTTCTTTCTTGATTTTATTGTGTTTACTTGTATAATCATAGTGTACAAAGAAGCGCAACTGAGACGTAGGTTCACTTTGATGAGTATAAATTATGTTCACTTTAATCTGTAATTGACTTTAATTATACAGATTAATCGTATTAGTCTTAAGTTTAATGTAAATAATTCTGTTTTTTTGACTTATGTCGGAAAGAATTGAAATCCGTACTGCGCATAACATAGTCGTCTATTTTGAATTAGCCGCACTTACAGATCGCATCATATCTACTATTGTTGACCTAGTTATAATCTTTATAGCAGCTACATTCTTAATGATTTTGGGGTCATCTATTGGCCTTGTTTATTTAATGGGCACTGTTGTGTTTCTCTTTGCAGCGTTCTATCATCTGATATTTGAAATGTTCAATGCTGGACAATCTCCAGGTAAGATGCTTTGCAAACTAAAAGCAGTCAATATGAAAGGTACGCCACCCAACGCTTCTGAGGCATTTCAACGTTGGGTGTTTAGGATGTTAGATGTTACCTTTTCAGTTGGTGCCTTGGCTAGTCTGTTTATCACATCATCTCCTAAGAATCAAAGATTGGGCGATGTGATGGGCGGGTGTACAGTTATAAAACTGAAAAAGACTGCTGACGTCTCTCTCAATCGAGTCTTAAGGATCCAAGATCGTGAGCGTGAGATACTTTATCCGGCTGTTGCTAAATATAATGACAAAGACATGCTTTTGATTAAGGATGTCCTTGATCGCAATTCTAAGTTTAAAAATAGAAGTACAAGGAAGGCATTATCATCACTGGCTAATAAATTAGAAGAAGACCTACATGTCAAAGTCAATGAGGGAGACAAAAGAGCTTTTTTAGAAAATGTGCTTAAAGATTATGTGACCCTAACAAGATGAATCGCATTTGGGAGTATGATCATAACATGTCTTCAAGCTGATCCCATACATCTCCTGTTAGGTGCTTAAGAGAAAGTGTTTTATAATAGTTAGTTTCGCTTTTGTCTTCATTATAATGGATCTGTGCATATTAATTTGAACATCCGTATTTTTTCTCTTCCCTTTCTTGCTCTTGTATTGGCGATTGCCTTTTCTCTGATAGATGCAGAGTATCTAGTAGAACAGTTGGACTCTGTAAGATCATGGATGCTTAGTTACTTTGACTGGCTTTTTAATTGGACAGTTTTCGGTTTTGTAATTACAGCACTATTCATCTACATATCACCGATAGGAAGAGTAACCTTAGGAGGAAAGGAGGCGATACCTATATTTTCTAAGACCAGATGGTTAGCAATAGTCATCTGTACTACAGTAGCAACGGGTATATTGTTTTGGGGTAGTGCAGAACCATTGTACCATCTATATGATCCCCCAAGTTCAACACTGACTCCCGGATCTGAAGCTTCAGCAGTAACGGCTATGTCTACACTGTATATGCATTGGACTATTTCTCCATATGCATTGTATACTATGGTTTCACTAGCATTTGCTTTAGCGTTCTACCATTATAAACTTCCTTTTCGTGTCTCTTCAATCATTAGGATTGGTGTAACAGATAGTGATCTCAGATGGTATCATGACCTTGTTGATAGTTTCTGTCTGTTTGCATTGGTTGCGGGTATGGCAGCATCATTGGGAGCCGGTGTATTGACCATATCAGGCGGATTGGATGATGTCTTGGGACTTACTCAGGATCCAGTTCTATGGGCTCTTATAGTTGTGTCGATAGCAGCAGCATTTGTGTTGTCATCAGCGTCTGGCCTAAAAAAGGGCATCAAATGGTTGTCTCTTATCAACATAGTATTCTTTATAATCATGATCATTATCATGGGCCTTATGCTTATGTCTCATGATGCTTGGATATTATCCTTTAAGGGGCTAAGTGATTATGTGATACAGTTTGTCCCAAGGAGTCTGGGGTTTTCTAATTTTGACCGTTCATGGGAACAAAGTTGGACATCCTTTTATTGGGCCAATTGGATGGCATGGGCACCAGTGACTGCTCTATTTTTAGGACGCATCGCTAGAGGTAGAACTGTAAGAGAGTTTATAAGATATAATCTAGTCTACACATCTCTTTTTAGTATGTTGTGGATGACGATATTTGGCAGTATTGCCATATCAAAAGATCGCATTGAGGACGGAGGCCTTTTTAATATCCTTGACAATGGAGGCCCCCAAGATGTTATATTCAAATTGATCAATGAGTTGTCCCTCGGAGACGTAGGTAGTGTCATCTTTCTCATCATCGTCTACATATCATATGTGACTGCGGCAGATTCTAATACTTCAGCCATGAGTGGTTTGAGTTCTGTCAACCTCGATTCTAATCAACCAGAAGCACCTTTGTCTATCAAGCTGTTTTGGGGGTTTATCATTGCTGCGATGTCATGGGTGATGATTTCATTCGCAGGACTTGAAGGTATACGGATCCTATCAATCATTGGCGGATTCCCGATATTGTTTTTATGTATATATATTGTCTTTTTATTTATGCGGATGATTTTTCAAAGAAAGCTGTAATTGCGTAAGATCTTGCATATAGATATGGATGCTTTTTATGCGTCTGTCGAGCAGAGGGATAACCCCGCACTCAGAGGAAAACCCATAGCAGTAGGAGGCGGGGAGAAGAGAGGTGTATTAACGACATGTAGTTATGAAGCACGTGTATATGGAGTTCGATCAGCCTTACCTGGTTATAAGGCCAAAGAGCTTTGTCCAGATATCATCTTTGTACCACCGCGATTTGATGCTTATAAAGCAGTGTCTATTAAGATTAGAGAGATCTTTTCAAGGTATACAGATCTTATCGAACCTTTGTCGCTTGATGAGGCATACCTCGATGTGACTTCATGCAAGAAGGACATAACTTATGCTACGGATATCGCACATGCGATCAAAAGGGATATTCTGCAGGAGACCCAACTGACTGCTTCTGCCGGCGTATCATATTGTAAGTTCATCGCCAAGATAGCATCAGATGAGCAGAAGCCAGATGGACTTACTGTGATCAAACCTCATCAAGCCATAGCTTTTTTAGAAAAATTATCGATTAATAAATTTTACGGAGTCGGTAAAGTCACTGCCAAGAAGATGAATGACTTGGGTATATACAATGGCAAAGACTTAAAGCAATGGGATCAAGTGGATCTTATCAAGCGATTTGGCAAGTCTGGAAAGTTCTATTATGACATTGTCAGAGGTATTGATGAAAGACCAGTGAAAGCCAATAGAATTAGAAAATCACTTGCGGTTGAAAGAACCTTTGAAGAGAATATCACAAGTCTTACAGCTTTGGAGGATAAGCTGTTAGGTATAATCGACAAACTTATGGAGCGACTCTCAAAAGCAGATAAATATGGTCGTACTATTAGTTTGAAATTAAAAACCGCTTCTTTTAACAATATCACGAGAAGCAAGTCTCAATCACAACCTGTTATTCATAAAGATGAGATAAGAAGGATCGCATTTCAGTTGCTTAGAGACAATTATGTTGATGATACACCGATCAGACTTATTGGTTTAACATCTTCTAACTTCTCAGATCAAAAAGACAAAGGACCTGGTGAGGGACAACTGAGCTTGATATTTTAATTAAGTGCTAATTAGAAATAGATATAGTGACCAGTATTTACATTGCAATACATTGAGATGATTATCTTGCTCGCGCTATAATTGATTATTGGCGTTTATAATTTTATTATATGAAAAGATTTTTCAAGTGGTTAGCAGTGCTGTTGATATTGCTGATCATCTACGCACTTTATATCTGTGCTACAACTGGTTTCTTTAGAACCGTTTCCAATACCTATCAAGGAAGCACTATCCATGTTGCAGTACCTGGAGCAGAAGACTTTGCTATAAGCCGTTCTGATGGTTTTCTAATTATATCATCAGATGATCGTGCAGGTCGAAGAGATGGTAAGGAGACCATTAATGGATTATACTATATGGATGTCAACGATGAACAGCCCAACCCACAACTTTTAAAAGCAGTTAATGATGTTCCCTTGTTTCCACATGGTATCTCTATGCTACAGCTCGATTCCAATACATATCGCTTGCTCGTTGTCAATCATGTCACTTCAAGTACAGAAGCTGTGAGTTCTATGGATCCTAATACTGTTCATAGTATCGAAGAGTATATCTACAGAGACAGTGTACTCATACATGTAAAAACACATAAAGATGAATTGATGAATAGTCCCAATGATGTCGTAGCGGTTGACGATAAAGGATTTTACTTTACTAATGACCACGGATCAAAAACCAAATTAGGATTAATACTTGAAGATTTTCTTGGATTTAGAAGATCTAATGTCGTCTACTTTAATGGAGTAGATTATAAAATCGTAGACACCGATATCGCTTACGCAAATGGGATAAATATTGACCATGACAAAAACATTATCTATGTGGCTTCACCTCGGGATATGATGGTCAAGGTTTATGATATCAACCTTGACGGAACACTTGACTTTCAAGTAGATATAGATTGTAACTCTGGAGTTGATAATATCGAAATCGATGAATCAGGACTTGTGTGGATAGGAAGTCATCCAAAGTTATTGACATCTACAACATACTTCGCAGGTAGTTCGCCACATTCACCTTCTGAGATCATCACCATAGATTATAATAATAAAGATGACTATTCATATGCATCCGTCTATGAAAGTGATGGCACGGATATGTCAGCCTCTACTGTAGCGATACCTTATAAGAACAAGGTCTATCTGGGCAACGTGATGGATGATCATTTTATAATATTGGAAAAAGATGAATTGCACTAATTATGGGCAGGGCAAAGATTGTTGTTCAAGGTATATGTTATGATCAAAAGTCCTCTTTCATGAGAGGCCCGGCCAAAGCTCCAACTTTAATTAGAAAGAGATTGTGGTCTGATGCTTATAATCATTATGCCGAGAATGGAGTAGAAGTATCTCCCGTATATATTGACGACAAAGGAGATTTTACAATAGATGACTATTGGGATATATATGATATTACAAAATCCAATCTTAAGCCTTTTGTACCATTAATTTCTTTGGGAGGAGATCACTCTATTTCTTATCCTGTTATAAAGGCTTTTTCAGAAACTCAAAACAAGTTTGATATTCTTCATATCGACGCACATGGCGATCTATATGATTCTTTCGAGGGCGATAAATATTCGCATGCTTGTCCTTTTGCCAGAATAATGGAAGACCAACTAGTCACGCGACTTGTTCAAGTTGGCGTAAGAACGTTGACACCACACCAAAGGGCCCAGGCTGACGAGTTTAATGTAGAGATAATAGAGATGAAGGACTTCAATCAAGATCGACTGCCAAAATTTGAAGTGCCTGTTTACATTTCACTGGATATGGATGCTTTTGATCCCGCATTTGCTCCAGGTGTATCTCACCAGGAAAGTGGAGGACTCAGTCCAAGACAAGTATTACATCTTATACAAAGCCTTAAAGTACCCGTCATAGGCGCTGACATAGTAGAATATAATCCCGATAACGACATAAATGGAATTACTGCTGCACTTGCAGCTAAGTTTATGAAGGAGATTATATCGTTGACTTGACAACTAAATTATTTTTTAAAAACTGTTTCACACGCACAAAAAAGTTTTTTTAGTTTCAATTAAGTCACTAATACATTGGTTTTTATAAAAAAACCGTGGAATATATCTCGGTGCTAAGACCTTAGTACTTATCAAAAATAAGACGAACTCATGCCTAAGACACACATTAATTTTAAATATTGGTTGAACAACGGTGGTGTTTTCGGCAATTATGTATTATATTTAATTAGTACGGATCGCATTAACAGCAGAATAGAGCAGAAAGAGCCGGGATGCTCTTCTAAGATAGGTACGTTGAGATTCTTGTTTACAAGAATCGGAGAAGGGGTCTGGCTTTGTGTTAGATCTCTTTCTTTGTTTAGACATCTTTTAAAACAAAAGAAGATCCCAAGTCTTCACTTGAGATCTCCTAAAAAGGCTTTCACTACTATTTAATGGTTGTAGTTTGTTTTGATGTTTCTCCTCAGTTGATATGGTTCTATCAGTGAATATTATAAGTATTAATTGAGCTAACCTCGGTTTTACTTATTTTTCAAACTATTGTCATAGAATGCTTAAGTCAATGCCTGGTGTGATTTGAAAGCCATGATCTAATTTTGGTATACTATACAACGTAGAATGAGGTTACTGTTTCTATTGATCAATCACAGTTAATTAGAATGTAATCCGATCTACTTCATCCCAAGTAATATAAGTGGGTTCATCATTGTTATCGAAGACCAGCAAACCATCATGATCATCATTGACATCCACACTATCTTCTAACTTAATAGTCATGCCCGACTTTAGCGTTATGAGGGCACGTTTTCTACTGGATGGATCGATGCTCTTTATTAATTGAAATGGAATGAAGTACTCTATATCATCTTTTTTGCCATTGAGAATCTCAAATTGATATGTTTCATCAAGATCGTAGATTATCTTTCCATTGATCGTCTCCCCATCTTCTGTTTTAACACTTCCAGTTATATCTTTAGCAGCGTCGTAATCATCATAATTTATGATGCCCATCTTGGGTTCTGTAAAGGTCACTTTTTCAAATTCGTCCCAGGGGATATCCACTCGACCTTGACCGGGTATATTGACGATTATTCCGCGATTACTGTCGTTCACATCGTTGGTGCCTCTTAATTTGATACTTCTTCCGGAGAGAGTTGTAACTATCGCTCCTCTTACAGATCTTTCTATATTCTTTATATTGCCAAATTCAAGATCTATCTCTCCGTCTCTATTTTTGCCATTGAGTTCGTCTTGTGCTAATCGTTCATCATGATCCCATTGTACATATCCAGTGAAGGTCTCACCTGATTCTGCTTCAACAGTGCCATATAATGGCTGTCCATAGTAGCTTTCAAAGCTAGCAGGAGCATTCATAAATTCTACACGTTCTATTCTGTCCCAATCAACTTTGATATGACCTATAGAACTATCTGTTACTTGTACATCAGTTCCTATGTCATTAGAACCACCTTTAAGTTTTAACTTATTGCCATTCTTCAAGGTCAACTCTATTCGGCCTTTACGTCCGATGTCTATGGCCTCAATATTGCCAAATTCACATGAGAAAGAATGAGTGTGATCATTACCCCAACTAACATCCCAATTAAAGAGACTTTTGATGCTTTTCTCGTGATACCTGTCATCCAGATTTCTAATCTCTGATTTAGAGAGATAATCGAGATTTTCATTTTCAGGTTTTGAAGAATTGAAGTGATCGAACCAAAAGGCTTCTTCTTTTCCCCACCTTATCTGTCCTTCGTATTCTTGATCATCATCCGTGTAGACCTTGCCATAGATGTATATATCACTATCAGAGGATGGAAGGATATCTAATTCTTCAAAGAAGGCTGTGTTTATAATTACAGTAACGAGTAATGCAATGAATTTTCGAGTCATCGTATAAAGGTTTGTCAGTAAGAGAATAATGTTATCGATTAATGACTATGTCAATATCAATGATTCAAATATGTTGTAAAAAATTAGAATCTGAATACTCGTTATAACTGAAGCGGTACATAGGTGGGATGAAGTGGTCGTATATTATCTATCTAACCAAGACTTCATCAGTGGTGATCGTTCTGTACTGACCACTATATCATCGTCATGTTGAGGCAATAGTCTTATTTTCAATCTCCCTTTGAAGTAAGGATGGATCTCATTGATAGCTTCATAGTGAGTGATATATTGTCTATTGAGTCTGAAGAAATTATCGGGATTCATCATACCATCGATCTCATCTAGGGTATGATTAACAGGATATCTATTTTTGTTTTGATCTACTATAAATGTCATCTTATCCTTACTATAAAAGTATCTTATGGAGTTGACTGGGATGGACTTTATCTTGTTACCGAGTTTGCAAAGAAATCTTGACTTGTATGTTTTCTGAGTCTCTGCTAATATCTCTTTGATCTGATCATATGCTATCGGGTGATGTGAAGTAGTTTGTATTGCTTCGTATTTTTTTAGTGCTTGACTAAGTCGCTCCGCCTGTATGGGTTTTAAGAGATAATCGATACCGTTAGAATCAAATGCTTGCAGGGCATATTTGTCGTAAGCAGTAGTGAAGATTATGGGTTTTTCAATTTTGATCTCATCAAATACATTAAAAACTAATCCATCAGCAAGATGTATGTCACTGAATACCAGATCATATACGGGAGCTGTGTTAAAATAACTTATACATGCTTCGCAAGAGTCAAGAATGCAAAGTACTTCCATGCTTTTGTCTAAAGCCAGCAGTTCATTTTTTAACTTTTCAGCTGCATAATATTCGTCTTCGATTATAATTATCTTCATATCTCTATTTCTTCTATTTCTAATAATGGTAGCATGACACTGAATACTTCATTTTCTTGTGTGATGATAACTGCTCTATCTGTGAAGTAGGCATATCTGTTTTTAATATTGAGCAGACCCGTACCTGACTTTTTTTCTTCATCATATTTTTTAGGTTTGATGGTATTGCTGATTTCAAGATAGTTGTTAGGTCTTGATCGTATGCTGATTTGCATTCGATTGGATCTAGATATTGTATTGTGCTTTATGACATTCTCTATGAGCATCTGTCCTGCTAGCGGAGGGATCGCCCGGTTCATATCTGCATCATCTATGTCTATTGATATATCGAGCGCATCTCTCCACCTGATCTTTATAAGATAGATATAAGCTTCAATCAATTTCATCTCTTTCTTCAGAGCAATAAGATCTGACAATTCTGACTTTAGAATCGTACGATAAACTTCAGCAAATTTTTCAAGATACTTCTTGGATAACGTCACATCGTGATCGATCAAGGAAGAAAGTATATTGAGATTGTTGAATAAAAAATGAGGATCAAGATGGTTGCGCAACGACATCATCTGACCACGCGCATTTTCTTTTTGAAGACGCTCTGTTTCTAATTGTGATGCATTCCAAGCTTTTAAGAATTTAATACCAAAGTATATTGATATAATTGGCATGATGATCGATGCCCCGTAACTGTTGATCAAGATAAGCTGAACTGTGTCTGGGGCTGTATCAGTATATAGATGCTTTAGGGCAAAGTATAGACTATTGACAAATAAAAGAGATACTGTAAGACCAAAAAAAACTTGACATATAAAACGACTGATTTTATAATCCTGCCAGGGTATTAACTTATCTAATATCGTAGTTACTAGGTAATTGCCGATGATGATAAGGACGATGGCTAGTAAGACGAGTACAATATTTAGACTTTGCGAATCATTGCTTTCTTCATTTCGTGTAAGCAGGAGATAAGCGGCGAGAAGAGATAGGACTAATCCTAAAGCAAGTGTTATTTTTCCTCCTCTCGTTTCCACACTTTAAGTTGTAGGTTTTGAATTGTTGCAATTGTGTAATGAATGATTGCAATCTAAGTTAATCAAATATGATCTCATCGATATCATCCCAATCAATCCTTATAGCCTTGCGATTAGGATCTCTTGCTATTAGTAATCCATTGTTACTATTGGATACATCTTGGGTGTCGCCAAGTAAGAGCTCCATACCATTACGCAAGAAGATCTGAGAAAATGACCTATTCTTTGGGATGATTCTCTTGATGTTTCTAAATGGAATCTCATACTTCACATAGTCATCTTCTCCATCAAGAATCTCAAAGTCCCAGAGTTCATCCATGTCAAATATAATCTGACCATCATGCTTGTCACCATCGTAGCTTATAACACTTCCCTGAAGGGCACGTGGCATATTATAATTTCTATAAGTTGGACCGATAGGGGGTTCTTCAAATGTCAGTTTATCAAAATACTTCCATGGTATCTCTATGGTTCCAACACTTTCTTCATATACAATTATGCCTCGATTGCCATTGCTGACATCATTGCTACCGTCCATGTATATATCTCGACCACTTTTGAAGGTAACAAGTGATCCGCCTCTATCTTTTTCAATGGAAACTATATTTTCAAATGGTACTTTTTGATCACCATTTCTACTTTCGCCGTCTAAGATGTCATCTGCTAGTCGCTCATCATCATCCCACTTGATAAATCCTGTATATGATTCGCCACGCCTGGTTTCGGCAGTGCCGTAGAGCAGTCGACCATACTTAGGTATTCGATTAGATGGGGCTTGAAAAAAAGTGATATAATCGATGCGATCCCAATCAAATTTTATCTGACCCAATTCGTAGTCTTGCATCGTGATTGTAGCGCCGATATCATTGGAGCCTCCATTGACTTGGATGATCGAACCATTTTTTAATTCTACATCAACTCTATTTCTACGCCTAAGATGCAGCACTGCGATATCACCAAATTGGCAGGCGAATGTATGATTAGATCCTTTGTATTTGTCTTTCCACAGGCTGCTGATACTCCAGTCAAAATCTCCCCAGATAGAACCTCCTTTCTTAGAGCTCTTGCCCATCTCCTCATCAGTCTTGGTAGAGTTGAAGATATCATGCCAGGTGATCTCCTCCTTACCCCATCTCATATACCCTTCGTATTGATCACCAGATTCTGTGGTAATCTCACCATAGATAAATTGCCCATTGGTTTGAGCGTTAAGGTCATGTGTACCTATGAACGCAAAGAGTGCAACCAAGTAAGCCGATGTTCTGATTTTCTCAGTCAGACTGACTCTATATCGTATTATATCTATCAATAAGGGTATCAACGATCATTAATTTACCTGCAATTAGTGATCAATTTACTAATGCTTCAACTCTTATTGCTTCAATCGGGAAAAATAACTACTCAACTGAGCCCTACACGGATAAAAAGAAGCCGTTTTTGCGCTACATCGCGATAGAACTGTACCAAGCACTTACAAAGTCCTGATTGATAACGTTCTTTTTGCCCTGTGACTTAGCTAGCAACTGAAGCTGTCGCGGAGACAATAGATCATCAGGATTTTTTCCTTGACCGATGAGTGCGTTGACTTTAGCTGCTTGAAGCTGAGTCATAGGGATCGTTCTATACTTTGTTTTAGATAAGTAATATTTGACTTCGCGGTCGACTCGGTACTTACCTACTTTTTTATCTACTTTCTTATAATTGACCCCCTTATCAGCAAATACTTGATCTGCAACACTTTTCTTCTTCGCAACTTTTACGATGTCATCAAGATCGGTTTGCTCCTTATTATATTGAACTTTCACTACTTCTCTACCATGCATAAATCCAGCTTCAGTAGAAAGTACACCAGGTATCTGAGCGATCTCTTTTTCGCCAGTCCAGAAACAGTACATAGATAGATAAGCTTCCTCTTGATGCCTCGCACCTGCAAGTTCTTGCTGCCATAAAGTGAAGTATTGTGGCTCTATCTGATTCGTAAGCTGAAGAGCAGATTTTACCTTGCTAGCCAGTCCTCCTCTTGAAAAATCGCCACTCAATCTTGATACCAGATCTTTGCCGTTGTGGTTGATTATTCTGACAACTGGATTATTCCACGTGGGTTCATTGAATTGTTTCAATATCTTTCGATCGTGGCCACCTTTGTTATTGAATATAGCCAATGGAACGAAGTGCGACTCTATCAGCTCAACCATGAAAGGGTGAGATAAGACCTCATTGCCATAAGTCGTACAATTAGAACAACCAGGTACTTCTTGAAATAATACAAATATCGGTAACCCTGTTGCTTGAGATTTCTCTATTGCCTCATCATAGTTTCGTAGCCAATGTACTTGTCCCAACTCTATAGGATTATCTGGAGCTTGCCATTCTGACTGACCTATGGCAAGTTGAAGGCAACATGTAAGAACTAAGATTAATGATATATTTTTCATAGAGATCTGTTTTTTGAATTTGACTTAGTAACCGTTTGCTCAGTCATTAAGTTATGTATATCAGGATATATCGGGATTTATGGTCGTTCAATTGACAAGAATGTAACTGTGGAAATCACCTAGCCCTCCTCAAGGGTTTACCCTTCTAGCAACTTTCATAAGAGTTAGATTTTTGTATCAATACAATTTCTGGTTGATTTCACCGTATAATATGGTGAAAGTCGCCTTTCCATGAGCGACTTACTATGCATGACATCAACCATGCTTAGTTGAGTTAATACCAACCTAATAGAACTTAAGAATTAAGTCGCACATACTAGATCTATGTGCATAAATATTGGTGTGTTAATGACACAATTGAGGTCTCTTCGTAGGATTATGTTACTCTGTATAGCCACGCTATATATGAGTGAACTATGTGCCTCACATGTCATAGGTGGTGATGTAACTTACGAGATGATTGGTTATAATGCTGACTCAACGTCGATAACATATGACATTGAGTTTATCATCTATCGTGATACTGCAGGATTGGATTTTGATCTACTTGGAGCATTTGGCATTTATAGACAAGCGATGGATCAACCGTGGGAATTCTATAATGTCATTGAAGGCATCCCGCTTGGAGAAGTTCTTAAGATCAATGCTCTGGAAGACCCTTGCAAGGATGAATTACTCAGTGAACTGATTATAGAATCAGGAACCTATAATTTTAGAATTGTCCTAGAGGTAGGCCCATATAATTACATGGTAGCCTATCAGAGATGTTGTCGCAATTATTCGATCAACAATATCTTGAATCCTGGAGAGACAGGAGCAGTATATGATATTATCATTTCTCCAGAAGCTATGCTACGCGGTAACAACAGTCCTGTCTACAAAGAGTATCCTCCGATATTTGTTTGCTTGGGTTTCGATTTTGACTTTGATCACAGTGCTAGCGATCTTGAGGGTGATTCTTTATCTTATTCATTTTGTACACCTTTTATATCTGGTGTTAATCCTGGTAGTGCTCCACGGATCTGTTGTGATTGTGTCAAGCCTGATCCAGGTACATGTCTTCCTGATTTTGATCAGGTCACTTTCGTAAATTTTTATAATGAAGATAATCCAGTGGGCGGAAACCCGCAGATAGATATAGATCCCTTAACTGGTAGGATCACGGGTGTCCCCAATATTTTGGGATCCTATGTGGTCGGCGTTTGTGTTGAAGAATATAGAGACGGCGTATACTTGGGTAGTTATAGAAGAGATTTTGAATTTAATGTTGAGATCTGTACACCAAGGGTAGTTGCAGATCTTCAATCCGACGAGCTCGTAAGATTAGAAGATGGATTTACAGATCATGAAGTGCATAGTTTTACAAGTTGTGATTTGCAAGTAGATATAACCAACAGAAGTACTGATGTAGATTATATCTCTGACTACAAATGGTTATTGTATAACGACCTTGAGGATACTGTACTTTATAGACAAGGACAATTAGAAAGGGACATAACAATT
>CAZRXJ010000009.1:0-14618 GCA_964604025.1 uncultured Saprospiraceae bacterium
ACAAGGTAATTGCTTGTCAATGAGTGTACCATTGATAAAAGAAAAATTCTGTGGATTTTCATCACCTGGTTGAACTTCCATTTTCGAATAGTCAAGACTTCTGCCGTCTATCCTCGGCGGCGTACCTGTCTTCATTCTACCCGATTCAAATCCTAACTGAACCAATTGCTCTGTTATGCCTGTAGAGGCTCGTTCTCCTGCTCTACCGCCACCAAATTGCTTTTCACCTATGTGGATTAAACCATTGAGAAATGTCCCATTAGTAAGGACGACAGATGTCGATCTGATCTCAATCCCGATCCCAGTTTTAATCCCACGACATATATCCCCTTCGACTATAAGTCCGCTGACCATCTCTTGCCAAAAGTCAATATTGTCATGTGCCTCTAGCATAGATCTCCACTTACCAGCAAATAACATGCGGTCGTTCTGAGCTCTCGGACTCCACATTGCAGGGCCTTTGGACTTATTGAGCATTCTAAATTGTACCGTACTGGCATCAGTGATCTGAGCTGAGTATCCATTGAGTGCATCTATCTCTCTTACGATCTGACCTTTAGCAACACCACCCATCGCTGGGTTACACGACATCTGACCGATGGTCTGCATGTTCATAGTTGCTAATAATACTCTAGAACCCATATTTGCGGCAGCGACAGCTGCCTCACATCCAGCGTGACCAGCACCTACTACAATAACATCATATGTTGGAAACATCCTGCAAAACTAAGTTATTGGCAGATGAAATAACACCATATGTCAAAGAGGTTCTATGCCTTCATTTGTCTAACGTATATTTGAATCATGAAGAATATCCTCATAGTGGCTCAGATCTTACTGCTCGGGGCAGCCGCATACCTTGCTAAGAATCTCTATGCAACGGTACATGACCGCAAAGAGAAAATGGAGGATTATGCTGAGATCAATATGGTCAACTATGAGCTCTTCAACATGCAACTCTGGAAGGAAAAGGCACTCGATATCATAAAGAAGGAAATTAAATCATACAATTTCACAGAGGAAACTTATGTGGCGTTAGATGATCAAATCAAGGGTTATCTCAGGGCGATGCACAAGATATACTTCGAGCAAGGAGAGCTCTCTGGAGTTATCCTTACTGAAGTAAAACGCAATGGAAATCTCAATCCTTTTATCTTAAAAATGGTCGAAAGCCAAGTCCCTGACTTGATTAAAGGCTTGGACTTGACGCCTCAGATACCGGTACTTTCGAAACAGATAGTGGCAGAGATCAAATCTAACGAACCACTCATAAAGCAATATTTACAGGCTGAGCTATTGCGATTGGTCATAGACGATGAGACAGCGATCTATCGTGATAGAAGAGAAGCGCTCTACGCCAAATACGACAAACAAAACTTGATATCAACAGATCAATATCTTAATGAAGAGGTAGTACGATTAGACAATGTCATTGATCATGAGATATTGATACTTTGCTTGATCATGCTTGTGGTGATCATAGGTGCTGTTATACTTGGAAAGGCGGCAGGGTTTAATTGGATGATTGGTGCACTCACAGTAGGTTCAATATTCTTATTGATCTTAGGAGTATCTATGCCGATGATCGATATTGACGCGAGACTTAATTCATTTGCTTTTAATCTACTGGGCCAACCGATTGAGTTTGAAGAACAAGTCATCTATTATCAGAGCAAGTCTATAGTGGAGGTTACCAAGACGCTGTGGCAAGGTGGTAGTTGGGATTTGAAGTTGGTAGGTGTTCTTGTGTTGATGTTTAGTATTGTCTTTCCTTTTTTCAAGTTGATATTGTCAGGATTGTACATCATCACAGATAAGATCCGCAATAGTGGGTTTGCTAAAGGAGTGATATTTCACTTGGGTAAATGGAGTATGGCAGATGTCTTTGTAGTTGCCATTTTTATGGCATACATAGGTTTTTATGGCATCATATCAGCTCAACTAAATGGCATCTCACGCAATGAAGGAGGATTTGCAGTGGAGACTATTAACTATTCGCGACTTGCTCCTGGAGCTTTCTTTTTCACAGCTTATACTATACTTTCTATATGCATCAGCATCTTGATCAATAGAGAAGACAAGAAGAATAACGGCCATAATACATCTGTTGTCTAAATCATTAATACCGCAGTACCCACATCTTTCATACTTAATAGACTTTTATTCACATATAAGCTTAATTACTATGCAATAAATGTTGTTAATCTACTTTGTTGTGATTGTTGAATGGGGTGATTATCAAGTATATTTGCGAAAGCATGTTCTACAAGTCGATCATCCAAGGAAGGTTATCATTTGGTACGCAAAAAAGTTATGACAAAGTTGTCAAGATGTTTGAGTATCGAACTGAGACATATTACAAATCCGATATCATGTTGATTTTAGAGGATGTGTTCAATCCTGAAGAGTTGTGCTTATATGTTCCAAGGTTTGTAGGTAACGCCTCAGATAAGAATTTTAAGAATACAATAGATCTGCTTAGTTACTGTTCACAATTTGCAGTTGCAGGATCAATGCAGGCATGGATGATCGAAGATGGAAAGGTGCTCAATCATGCTAATATATCGCCAGATAGTGACAGAACTGTCGTAACACAATTCAAGAAAGGAGACAAGCTCTTCAGAGAAAAGGGAAAAAGCACAGAAGCGCTCGAAGCATTTAGCAAGACCATAGAGTCATTTGAAAAACATGCTCAAGCATATGAGCGAAGAGGTTGGGTCAACTTGCGGTTGAAGAATTATAGTGATGCACTCTATGATTTTAATAAAGCCATAAAATTAGATGATTCTATCGCTTTTGCTTATTACGGCAAAGGAATCATATCTGCTAACGAAGGAAATATTGATGAAGCGACGGAGTGCTTCACTCAGACAGTTAAAAAGTCTGTAGCATTAGAATCTCTGCATTGGAGGGGAAGATTGCGTAAGGCTGAATGTCTTATAGAATCAGAAGAATGGGAAAAAGCAGTATTTGAATTAAAGTTTTTCACCAAAAGAAAATTTGACGAAAAGGATTCTAATTATCGAAGGCGACCTAAGGCGTTTGCATTATATGGCAAAGTCCTCACTGAAATGGGCGAACATAAAGATGCAATAGCTGCTCTAGATGAAGCGATCAATCTACACACAGAAGAGATGAAGGAGATGAATGTTCCTGAAGCTTACTATGACCGCGGCAGAGCAAAGAAAGCACTGGGTGTGAAAGACTTTCAAGCTGATCTTAAGAAGGCGACAAAGCTAGGCTCCAAAAAGGCAAAAGAAATGCTTGCAGCCAAGTAAACACTCACTTTGCTGATTTCTTCGTTATACTTTCTCAGCACTAAGACTATGAGTTCCATTATTCCTTACTTCTATATATCCATATTGCTCATAACAATTGGATGTGCAACAGCACCATCTCCAGAAAGAACATCAAGGATACCTCAGACTAAACAACAAGTACCAGCATATGAGACAGATCAAGATCTTAGAAAGAAGATTGTCCAATTAGAAAAGAGCCTCTCCAAGCAACCAGATGATACATCTCTAATGATGCAATTAGCAGCACTTCATCTAGAGGTTAAAGAAGAAGATCAAGCTCTGGGTTATATGGAGCAATTAAAAAAGATGAACTTTAGAGAAGATCCAAGACTCTATGGTTCACTGGCAAGTATATATAAGAAAAGAGCAAAATATTCTGACGCTATAGACAATTATAAAATATTCAGATCAATGCTCTCTTCAGAGTCCACCACGATTCCAAAGATTGACAAGGAGATAGAACAGCTCACATATATCATGTCAGCATTAGAAAATCAAAGTGATATCAATGTTCGTCCATTTGGAAAAAAGATTAATACCAGCAACTCCGAGTACCTACCACAATTTACTTTGGATGATGAGACTTTTATCTTTACAAGAAGGGTCTTCGATCAGGAAGATTTATTCATTGCAACCAAGTCTGAAGATGGATATGAGACTGAAGCGATGGATGAAGTTAATACACTATTAAATGAAGGCGCGCATACCCTTTCAGCAGATGGTAGTCTATTGATATTTACTCATTGTAATACTAAGATTGGATTTGGAGGATGTGATCTTTATCGAAGCCGTAGACGATCTAATGGTACTTGGTCTAAACCCGCCAACATGGGTAAGTCAATAAACTCCGAACACTGGGATGCTCAGCCATCGCTCAGTGCAGATGGTAGAACATTGTATTTTGCAAGTCGTAGACCAGGTGGTCATGGCGGAACAGATATATGGGCATGCAGATTATCTAAAAATGGAAGGTGGTCTCGTCCCGTTAACTTAGGTCCCAATGTTAACTCTTCAGCTGCAGATGAATCTCCATTCATACATGCCGATGGCCAAACTTTATATTATCGGTCACGAGGACCATTGGGCATGGGCGGGTTTGATCTCTTTAGATCAAAATTAGAAAACAATGCGTGGTCTCAACCTATACACCTTGGCAGTCCGATCAATACTACTGGCGAAGATGGAGCACTTGTGGTCTCGTTAGATGGAACAAGGGGATATTATGCTACTGACAATTATAAAGGTGTAAAGCAAAATCATCTTGATCTTTTTGAATTTGACATGCCAATGGCTTATCGTCCTGCACCTATGACATTTGTAAAAGGAAGGATTGTGGACGAATCAACAAAGATGCCTTTACAAGCCAGTATCCAAGTCTCTTATCTCGATGATTCTAACTATTCGACTAGTTATATAGCCAATGCCAATGGTGAGTTCTTAGCAGCCCTACCTATAGGCAAGCCTACCCTTCTCAATATCAATATGCCGGGATATATCTTCTACTCCGATCATGTGAATTATGAAGAAGTAAAATATAGCGTTGACCCTTATAAACTTGATGTTGCGCTGTCTACTCTTGAAGATATAGTTGCTGTACCAGAAGATGCCAAACCTATTATTTTAAAGAATATATTTTTCAATTCTGGCAGTTCTGATTTGTTAGCTAGTTCCAATAGTGAAATTGATATACTTTATAATTTACTCGTCGACAGATCAACTGTAAGTATAGAAATAATAGGGCACACAGACAATGTCGGTGCAGACAATGACAATCTTCAGTTGTCTCAAGATAGAGCTGAATCGGTAAAGGATGCACTTGTCAATAAAGGCATCAGTAGTACCAGGATCATCGCTACAGGCAAAGGTGAGACACAGCCTATTGATACCAATGATAGCGATGAAGGAAGAGCTAATAATAGAAGAACAGAATTTATAATTAGTAAGTAGGTGGCGAGAAAAAAGAGGATTATTGAAGACATTGAAGTCATCGATATTGCAGATCGCGGTCATGCTATAGGTCGCATGGCAACAGGAGAGATCGTCATTATCATGGGACAAGCTGTACCAGGTGATGTAGTTGATATGGTTTACACCAAAAAGAAAAAGAGCCTTAAGCATGGTTTTGTCACAAAATATAAAACCAAATCGCCCCACCGTGTAGCAGCTAGATGTGATCATTTTGGTACTTGTGGTGGCTGCAAATGGCAACACTTAGATTATAATCAACAAACAACGCATAAAGAAAACGCTGTAAAGCAAGTCATAAAGAGAATAGCAAAAGATGACGAGGCTAAGGTGAGTCCAATTGAAGCTGCTGAAAAAATATATAATTACAGAAATAAATTAGAATATTCATTTTCGACTAAAAGGTGGCTGACACAAGAAGAGATAGACTCTGAAGAAGAATTTGTACAAAGACCAGGATTGGGTTTTCATATTTCAGGAGCATTTGATAAAGTATTGAATGTTGATCAGTGTCACCTTCAAGATGATTATTCCAATAAGATTAGAAACACTTTTCGTAATCTTGCTATAGAACATGGATGGTCATTTTATGATATCCGAAAGAACCAAGGACTTCTTCGCAATATTGTAGTACGCAATACTACACTAGGTCAATGGATGATCACTTTTATATTTGGTGCCGATGACTCTCAATCTATCAATTCTGTATTAGAAAACATGCAAGCACAGCTTCCAGAAGTTACGAGCTGGCATTATATTATAAATACAAAAGCCAATTCTTCCTTTAGTGATCTAACGAGTCATCATGTCGCTGGCACTACTCACATAGAAGAAAAATTGGGAAGTATCACTTATAGAATCAGTCCAAAATCATTCTTCCAAACCAATAGTTATCAAGCCAAAACACTATATGATGTAGCTTTGTCTATGGCAGATCTCAACACAACTAATATCGTCTATGATCTTTATACGGGTACAGGAAGTATCGCACTATACATGGCTAATCAATGTCAAAGAGTTGTAGGCATAGAAGTCATAGAAGAAGCGATAGCGGATGCAAAGATCAATGCCACACAGAACAACATCGACAATGCAACTTTCTTAGTCGGTGATGTCAAGGATCTCTTGGACCCTGCATTTGCCGAGAGGCATGGTAAGCCTGACCTGATAATGACGGATCCACCTAGGGCAGGCATGCATGAAGAGGTTGTAAGAACTTTGTTACAATTGGCCCCTGAAAAGATTGTATATATTAGCTGCAATCCATCAACTCAAGCAAGAGACATCCTTCTTCTAAAGGAGAAATATAAACTTGAAAAAGTGACTCCTGTTGATATGTTTCCACACACTAGTCATATCGAATCAGTTGCCTTGCTTACATTGCAGTCATAACAAGATCACATGAGGACAATTATAAAGACATGGGTAATAGTAGTCTGTGCTTTTCAATTGAGTGCACAACAGGATACTGCAAAATTCGACCCTTTGCTGCTCAATGAAATTGTGATCTCCGATTATACGACAGATATAAAACTTAGGGTTCCACTATCTCTTTCCTCTATTGACCGGCCGGCAGACTTGCAACTTCAAGGGGTTGCTTCTACGCTGTCGCAGATCCCTGGTGTATTCGCTGATGCATCCACAGGAGAAGTTTTTTCTCGTGTCTATGCTCGTGGTATATCTCTTAGCGCAGAAGACGACATCGGATGGTATTATATGTCTTTGCAAGAAGATGGATTGCCTATCTCCGCAGTTCAGTACAATCAATTTTCGCCTGATTTTTTCTTTCGCCCAGACATATCGCATAAAAGAATGGAGGTGATCAAAGGTGGTAAGTCAAGTATTCTTGCGCCCTCTGCTCCAGGAGGTATTGTTAACTTTATAACTGAACCTACACCTTTCGGCAAATATCAAACACATGATCGTCTAACCGCAGGTGTCTACTCTAATGGCAGATCATACTTCAGGGTCGAAGGTTATTCAGGTGGTCAGATTGATTCGTCAGATTGGTCATATGATATTGGATATATGTACCGTTATGACCGAGGGCCTAGACAACTTGATTTTGCATTTAACAATGGTGGACAGATCAAAGCAAGTATTCGCAAGAATCTTAAGAACGGAATTGTTAGTCTTAGGATCAAATCGTTGAATGACAAAGTAAACAGGTATACAGGCGTTGCAGCAACTAATTGGGAAGATCCTAGTCCTGCATTTGGACAAAGCTTTCAAAACACAACTTTAATTCCTCCAGGGATAGAAGGTGGCGCATTACTGGATCCAAGAACTTACGATGGTTCAGTTATCGAATCACTAGATTTTGATCCATCTAATGGAATTAGGGCAAAAGAAGGATCAGCACTGTTAGCGCTTGATCTTCAACTTGGGCAGTGGCGGCTGACTAACAAATTAAAATATTCTAATAAGAGTCTCAAATGGCAAACTGTAATAGGCGGTCAACCTTTAAGGCTAGATAACTTTATCACATACTTTGTAAGTGGCGATGCATTTCCATTAGGAGATGTTACATTTACAGATGTCGCTTCTGGTCAAGCATTAGCTTCTGTTAATAATCAGGGTGCTTTTGACGTCTTTCAAGGGTTGCCAGCTTCTTTTCAATATAACAATGGCTCACTACCGAATGACGCAATCCTAGGAAGTGGCGCTTGGTATAAAGATGATCAAATCAATGAGTGGATGAATCAACTTCTGCTTCAGAGATCGATTGCTGATGTAGACTTGAATATTGGTTTATTTCTTTCAAGAAGTGATGTAGATATCTTCACTAACGCCAGTTTTCTTTATGCAACTTATGAGCCCCAATCACGACTACTATCAGTTCAGATCACCGGACCAGATGGTTCTTCACGATCATTGAGTGATGCTAACGGACTTAGTAATCCAGGTGGCTTGTTTTATGAGGCGGCAGACATAGATGCTAGCCAAGTGGGTTTATTTGGAGATGCGGATATCAAGTTATTTGATGATCTTTCTTTCAATGTAGGACTGAGATATGAACGTATCGGTCATAATGGAACGAGAGACAGGTCAGCACCCGCATCAGAGTTTGGAACACTTGTGAAAGCAGGTGAAGATAACATAGATGCTACTTATAGTTATCTCAATTATTCATTTGCACTTGATTATAATATAAACAATAGAGTATCCTTGTTCGCTCGTTACTCCCTAGGTCATAAAGCTCCAGAGCTCAATTATTATATCAACAACTTTTCTAATCAGGATATTCCGGATGAATTGCCACCATCACAATCCATTAAACAATTAGAAGTTGGCATAAAACAAACAACTGACTACACGAGTCTAACAGCAACAGCGTTTTTGAGTAGCCTTTCTGATGTTGCTTATTCTAATTTTGTATTTGATGATATGGCAAATCAGATATTTTATACTCCGACACAATTCAACAGTAGTAGAACAATAGGTATTGAAATCGAATGGGGAGCAGTGCTAACAGATGAACTTACATTTAATGTTTCAGCAACATTGCAAAACCCCAAGTTAGATAAGTTCACCTTATTTAATGCTAATGAATCAATAGATACTGGAGATGATGAGCTAATAGATTTTAGCGATAACACGATTCCACACAACCCCAAGATAATGGGAAGTGCGCATCTCAATTATAATCAAGAAGATTGGTTTGCGAGTATTGGCATGAACTATATTGGTAGCAGATATGGGAATTTTGAAAATGCCTTTTCTCTACCAGGTTATAGTACGATAGATCTTGATATTGGATATCCTATCAATGACAAATTTGCTGTTGGCCTACGAGCAAAAAACATTCTAAACACTGCCGGACTGGCTAATTTCTTTGGTCCTAACAATTTTGGTAGCAACAGTGATGCCGCTTCTGCATCTTTCATCCAATCCAATCCTGATGCAAGCTTTGTAGTATTTCCTATTATGCCACGGGCGGTATATTTATCTGTGGACTATAGATTTGGAAAGGATTAAAAGATACTCTTCTACGTGCTAAGCGTCATCCATAAAATTATATCTAGGAAGTGCAATAATTCAAGGCTTTTAAGCGCTTTGTCAACTTTACCACATAATAGCCAACTTCCCCATAGTCTTCCTAGTCTCTAAGTCAGTATGAGCTTCTGCATAATCTTCTATAGGATAATTACCTCCTTCTTTCGGCTGTATGATGCCATCCTCATATAGTGAGACGGCTCCTTTCAATACTCGATTGAGTACTTCAGGTTTGTCATCTGCTATGCGTAGCATGTTAACACCAATTAAGGCTTTGGAAGGAGAAAGCAGGGCAACAGGATGATATAGACCAAACCCCAGTCCTATTCCAATCTTTGAAAATATATGCTTAGCACTGGTCATAGAAGATGCACCAAATAACAACATACGCCCACCAGAGCCCAGTATTCTAAAACCTCTCTTTACAGATCTACCACCTATAGGGTCAAAGATGATGTCAAGGCCATTAACATCGCTATTCTTATTCAATGAAGATATCTCTTTGTCAAATCGTTGAGATCTATAATTGATTGGGTGATCGACTCCAAGTGTTTTAAGGTATTCTAATTTCTCGGGTGAACCAGCTGTACCATAAACAATTGCACCTTTTGCTTTAGCCATCTGACACAATAGACTTCCTACACCACCTGCAGCTGCATGAACTAAGACACGATCTCCTTTTTGGATATTGACTAACTCATGAGCCATATAATATGCTGTACCTCCTTGCGTCGCAAGAGCGGTAGCTATAACTGGTGGGACATCATCTTTGATCTTGACGACACCTCTATAGTCCGTCGAGACATATTCGCCATATCCACCAAAGCGTGAAAGAGCAACCACTCGATCTCCAACTTTAATGTCAGTTTGCACATCACTTCCTATAGCTTCTACTCTTCCAACAACATCATATCCTAGTAGTGCTGGCTTCTTAGGTGCATCTGGATAAAGGCCCAGTCGTGCCATAACATCTGCGAAGTTAAGACCAAAGGCTTCACTTTGGATTCTTATCTCAATAGGGCCAACATCTGGAATATTTGTTTCTCTTAATTCAAAAGCTTTATCCGCCTTGCCATGTTTAACTAAGTATAGTGCTTGCATAGAACAAAGCTATGAAATATGTCGGCCAATTAAGCCTGCAGTTCAACTTAGTCAGCTTCAACAACTATCCTAAAATGGAAAGAATAATTAGAAAAAGGGTATGGTTTTTTATAAAACATAGGTAAGCTAATCAATCAAAACTGGCATAGTAGAGCCAAATTCGACCATTTTGAAAGAGTCAATAGAAAACTCTCTTATAAACACCATATTTTTCCAGAGCAAGTCATACCCTTTCATTTTATTGCCAATACTTAATCTTCTATCGAGTCTGTTAATCTCAACTTTCGTAGCCTTCCTTCTCTGCCCAAGTTGACCATACAACTTAATAGCTGGCGGGCCATAAAACACACCCTTGTATAATGCCTTGAGCCAATACCACTTGCTTGTATTGACCCCAAGTATCGCAATCTTTTTTGTAGTTTTTGCACAATCTGGAAGAGCTTTAGTATACATCTCAAAATAAAACCCCGTCTGATCATTATTGAGAAAAACTGTACCAATCGGTGTTACTTGAGGAAGTCCCAGCTCATCAACTGTAGCAATCGCATGTTGTAGATTTTGTCGCTGACATTTTCTATAATGTTTCTTAACCTCGGACCATGTGAGTCTACTTGTCATAATTAAAGATTATAGATTTCCAGATTAGCCGAAGGAATATCAACTCCACTCATTTTAATTATAATTAAGATCGCTATCATACTTCCAATCACCATCAACCATATAAGTGCAGGGAAGTTTTTAAATTGAAAATATAATCCGCAGCCGATATGTGTAAATACACTCAATACTCCTAAGAAATAGTATGGGATAAAAAATATGTACAATGGAAATGTAGCGATAACTGCAGCTCCAAAATACAAGTTAGTGTCAATCATGGTTCGGCCTATGAGCACAGCTGATATGTGAAGTGTCAGAAATATGCCGATATATATCCCTGATGCAACCTGCAGTTTTTTTACCCTACTTCTGATGGATCGAAAGTTGTATCTTTTCAAAAGTCCAACTCCTGATATGATCTGAATCAAACAACAACTTAATAGTATAAACTCTGCTATCGGGTGACGATACACTACACGCAATTGATCCATAAACTGGATATGCAATTCTTCGCCAGCATATATGAGCAGGTGATTTGTAAGATGCACGAGTATAAAGAGTAAGACTAAGATGCCTGCGCCTCGATGTATTGATATCAGCTTCATAATATCAAAAGTAAGGTAAGCAAGTATCAGAACATTTGATCTATATCAAATATTGGCCTTGTCATGTCTAATGCGACTGAGGGTTTCTAACGTCATGCCCAGATAAGATGCTATATGACCCAAAGCAACTCTATTGACTATATCGGGATGTTTGACCAACAGTCTTTCATATTTCTGATTTGCAGATTCAAATTGTAATGCTACAATCCTTTGTTGCAATCTCAACATTACATCTGTGGTAATATTTCTGCAAAGGTGCTCGAACTCATGATACTTCTGACATAACATCGACATATCTGATGTATGAATAACACCTGCCACCATCGGCTCAATGGAAGCTACGTAATGCGGGCTTGGCATGTTTGTAAAAAAACTATTAATAGCACAGATGAAATCTTGTTCAAAAGCGAACCAATCTGTTATCTCCTTTCCATCTTTTAGATAATATGCTCTCGCCGAGCCCTCTTGCAAAAAGTATAGATCGTTAGCGATAGCCCCCATTTCAATAATGACTTCAGACTTGTTAAATCTGGCAACCTTGATACACTGCGACAAGTCTGAGATACAGTTCCGAGGCAACTTGCCATACTTCTTCTGCAATACCTCAATGCCTGCCATGACAACCTGTTCATCGCTAAGATCTGAACAAGGTGGAATCACCAGATTGGAATCAGAGTCCTGCTTTTGCACTGATCTCCATCATTCTATCGATACACGCCACTCCCTTCTCGATCACCCAATCTTCCAGGATCACCTCTGGGAGTTCATGTTCCATACAGAGGTATAATTTCTCCATGCTGTTACGCTTCATATGTGGGCAATCATTGCAAGCACAAGTGTTGTTAGGAGGCGCTGGGATAAACTCCTTATCAGGAGACTTGAGTTCCATCTGATGGATGATACCTGATTCGGTAGCAACTATGAATTTTTGAACATCGCTCTCATACGTGTATCTTAATAACTGACTAGTTGACCCTATGAAGTGTGCCTTTTGTAAGATGTGTTCTTCACATTCTGGATGAGCTATGAGCTCAGCATCAGGGTTACGCACCATGGCCTTAGTGATCTTCTCAGCTGAAAAAATCTCATGTACCATACATGCGCCATTCCATAAGACGAGATCTCTCCCAGTTTTCTTTTGAAGATAGGCACCAAGGTTTTTATCCGGAGCGAATATGATGCCCTTGTCTTTAGGTACGCTATTGATTACATGGTGAGCATTAGACGAAGTACAACAGATGTCTGTTAACGTCTTTAACTCAGCAGTACAGTTGATATAACTCACAACAACATGATCAGGATGCTTCTCCTTAAACTTCTTAAATAAATGAGGAGGGCATGAATCAGCCAGTGAACAACCCGCTTTGAGATCTGGCAGTAGTACTTTCTTTTGAGGATTAAGCATCTTAGCTGTCTCCGCCATAAAGTGTACGCCTACAAAAACGATGATCTCAGCATCTGTAGATGCCGCCTTTTGAGCCAATTGTAAGCTATCTCCTATAAAGTCTGCAATATCCTGGAGCTCAGACTCTACATAGTAGTGCGCTAAGATGATCGCATTTTTATCTTTCTTTAGTCGATTGATCTCAGCTTCTAAGTCCAAAGTTGGATCTACATCAATTGAAAGATATCCTTTACGGTCTAAGTTTTCTACTGCTTTTTCAAGTGGCATCGTCGCTGACATATTCGTTTTTTTCTTACTATAAAAATACTCTATTTATTAAACTTAGATTTTCTTTATAAAGTTCTCATTCGCCCCCTCATCTTATCCAATCCAAGATTGCCGATACTCCCTATGTGTGTATGTTTGATTTCTTTAGGCGGATGATAATCTCCAGAATCAATCGCCATCCCCACCTTACGATAAGCATCTCTGAATGTCATTCCTTCTTGGACATACTTGTTGACCAGTTCTACGCTCCACAAGTATTGGTATTTTTCATCATGGACTTGACTTTCGTGAAATCTCAGTTGCGGCACACATTGTGCAATCAATTTTAATAATGTACTCATCTGATCCAATGCTGGAAAGATAATCTCCTTTTGCAATTGAAAATCTCGATGATAACCAGAGGTTAGGTTAGAGATGATGCTAGCCACTTGATTAGGCAGAGTGATGATAAGGTTTGACTTCGCTCTTATCAACTCAAACACATCTGGGTTCTTCTTATGTGGCATGATAGACGAACCTGTCGTATACTCTTTTGGCAATGAAAGAATGCCATAATTTTCATTAGAAAAAAGACAGATATCCATAGCTAACTTGTTCAGCGTTAGCGCCATTGTTGATAGGCCATTGGCTACAAGAAGTTCTGACTTGCCTCTACCAAGTTGAGCATTGATAGGATTGATACACAATCCTTCAAATCCTAATTGTTCAGTTGTCATCTCACGGTCCAAAGGCAAGGAAGACCCATATCCAGCGGCTGTCCCGAGTGGGTTTCTGTTGATTACTGATATGCTCTTAGATATATACTCAGCATCATCTATCAGTCCTTCCGCAAATGCAGATAACCATAGACCAACTGATGAAACCATCCCGATCTGCATGTGTGTATATCCAGGAATCAAGATGTCCTTATATTTGTCCGCAGTATCGATCAGAATGCTGATGACCTCCTTGCTTTCATTAATCAGAGTTTGAAGTCGATCTCTGAAAAACAAGCGTAAAGCAACCAGCACTTGATCATTACGTGACCTTCCTAAGTGAATCTTCTTGCCTATATCTCCGATCTGAGCAACGAGGATTTTCTCAATCTGAGAATGCACATCTTCTACACTTTGTTCTATGGTAAACTTTCCAACTTTGATTGCTTCATCAATCTTCTCCAATGCTGAACGCAAGGCATCGTTTTCAACAGTTGTTATCATTCCAATCTTGCATAACATATCAGCATGGGCCAGAGACGCCTGTACATCATATGCTGCTAAAGAAAGGTCAAACTCGCGATCACGACCGACAGTGAAAGCTTCTATGTGCTCATCGATACTATAGCCCTTTTCCCACAGCTTCATATGGTAGTCTTTAAGATCATATTGACGGATATGAAGTAAT
>CAZRXJ010000010.1:0-14549 GCA_964604025.1 uncultured Saprospiraceae bacterium
ATTTTAATTTTGCAAAGGTTGGTATACCTGCCTTATTTGGAGAAGGTGGATATGATCATGAAATCCATGGCAAAGAATATGGAAAAAAGAAAAAGGAAGAATACACCGCTCAAAACTATCATGCGCCAAGTGATGAGTATGATGCAGAGTCTTGGGACATGAGTGGTGTTATACAAGATGCTCAACTATATTATAATATTGGCTGGAATCTTGCCAATAGTGATGTCTGGCCAAAATGGAACCCCGAAAGCGAATTCAAAAGAAAGAACACGCTGGTTGACTAATAAGGATGAATTATTTTAGAATATTATTTGCAGTATTATTGAGTATACTGGCGGTGATTATCGTCGCAGCTATATCTCCAGAAACACCACAGGCAACAGGGATACCGCATCCAGAATTTAAAGGAATGTTTGTTGCTCCAAACAATATAGATCAGGCACCACATACGAGATGGCTCGGGTATCTCTATGGAATCACGATCATTTTACTATTTGGGACTTTTCTAATTATAGGTAATCGAAAAAAAGGCAAAGTCACGTCAATTGGAAAATGGATTGGTGTAGCAATTGTCATTTACTTGATTGTATTTACACTCATGGTAGTGAGTCATTGGTCATACTCCGACAATGATGGAGGGCCGTTTGCTTTGATGATGCCTGCCCCTACTGCATGGATGATATATGGCGTATGGTTTGTACCATTGATTATTACAATTGCATATATTTTCAAATTTGAAGAAGCCATCATCTCTGACCTGGAGATTGAAGACTTTCATAAGTTTATCAAGGAAAACGAGACAAAAGATCAATAGTGGAAGCGTTTAGAAATCCCATCATACTTACTTGTATAACAATCTATATGTTTCTATGCATAGGTGTCGGTATATGGGCTATGCGTAAGACCAAGTCAACTCATGATTTTTTCATGGCTGGAAAAACGTTGGGTGTATGGGTTACTGCATTTGCAGTATTTTCTACTACACTTAGTGGTTTTGGTTTTGTAGGTGGACCAGGACTTGTATACTCTATGGGGATGAGTTCGTTTTGGATGGTAGTTGTTGCCATTCTTGGGTTCAATGTTTCTTTTGGTCTGCTGGGCAAGCGTCTCAGACTCTTTGCAGATCTAGGCCACTTTGTCTCACTGCCTGATGTCGTTTATAAAAGATATGGCAGCAATGTAACTAGAGGACTGTTGGCTACTGCTATTATCATAGGTGTGATCGGATATCTGGCTACTCAGATCTTAGCCATGTCTGTTGTTCTAAAAGATATTCTGAATGCGTCGGAATATTTCGGTGAAGTAACACTTATTACAACGATGATTATATCATGTTCTATCCTGCTTTTTTATAGTGTTACAGGAGGTATCTTAGCATCTGTTTATACAGACATGGTTCAAGGCGGTATTATGATTGTCGCTGCACTTCTTGTTTTTATAACTGTAGTGATGACCTTTGATAATGGACTATTAGAAATGAATCAAATCGTATATGAAGATGATCGAGCGGCCATAGGCCCTTGGGGCACATTGGGTATGTTTGGTTCTTTGTCATGGCTATTGTTATTTGGATTAGGTGGAGCAGGGCAACCACATGTCATCACTAAGTTGATGATGAATAAAAAGATAAGTGATGCCAAGCATATCTTGCCGATATCAATTATGGGATATGTGTTTAGTGGATTGCTCTGGGTAGGAATAGGATTGGCTATGAGAGCACTTGTTATCAATGGCATGCATCCGCCACTTGCTTCACCTGATCAAGCGGCGTCACAATTTTTACAGCATTATGCACATCCATTGTTAGCAGGAATTGTATTTGCAGGACTCTTTGCGGCGATCATGTCTACAGCAGAAGCATTTCTAAGTATTGGAACGGCTGCAGTGATGCATGATATACCTGAAGCGGTAGGTATTAAAGTGAAGAAGCCTTTGACAGTAGCTAGAATTACAACCATCGTTCTTACTTTGCTAGCAGCGGTATTTGCAATTTGGTCTGATGATCTGATCGCTATGATAGGTGCTATGTCTTGGGGTATATTTGCGGCAGCGGTTGTACCTGTTGTGACGCTTGGGTTTAATTGGAAAAGAGCCACACCGTTTGCAGCTAACATGGCGATAATTTCAAGTTTAGTTGTATTGTTTGCAATTAAAACAATGAACTGGACATTGCCATATCGTATAGATGCTGGTGCATTCACATTGATCTTGTCGCTTACGATATTTGTAGGGATAACTTTGTTTTCTAAAGCTCCGAAACTTGACCTTGCAGTTGAACGGGTCATGGATATGTAATGAAAAGAAAACTGAAAAAAGAGCAAATCTCTTCAATCTTTACGAAGCGACTTCTTGCGTGGCATTTGGACATTGATAGGGATATGCCATGGAAGAAAACCAGAGATCCTTACAAAATATGGATATCAGAAATAGTGCTTCAACAAACAAGGGTAGCACAAGGCACAGCGTATTATAATCGACTTATTGAAGCTTTCCCAACGGTTGAAGATTTGGCACAAGCGTCAGAAGACAATGTGCTGTCCTTGTGGAAAGGTCTTGGTTACTATGCAAGAGCGAGAAATCTTCACTACGCTGCCAAGCAAATAGTAAATGAATATAACGGAGTCTTTCCAAGGACTTATGAAGCGATCATATCATTAAAAGGAGTTGGTGTATATACTGCTGCTGCAATTGCAAGTTTTGCTTTTAACCTCCCATATGCAGTAGTCGATGGCAATGTATATCGAGTCTTAAGCCGGTTTTACAACAATGAAACTCCTATAGACACGACTGCTGGTAAGAAGATGTATGCAGCACTTGCGCAAGCCAACATGGACATAAGTCGAGCGAGCGAATATAATCAAGCTATAATGGACTTCGGAGCACTGCAATGTACACCAGTATCACCTCCTTGTGAAGTATGTATCATGAAAGACGATTGTGCTGCATATCATGAAGGAACGGTTGATCTTTTGCCCATCAAAGAGAAAAAACTAGAGATAAGAAGTAGGTATTTTAATTATCTATATATCCAGAAAAAAGGCCAAATAATCATGAAGAAACGAGTCCATAGGGACATATGGCAAGGGTTGTATGAGTTACCCATGATAGAATCCAGTCGCAGGCTAAGAAAGAAAGAAATAACTGAGGCTATCCATGAACATTATGGGCTTAAAGACGTAAAAGCTATGCAGATAAAAAGGATCTGGTATCATGAACAGCGATTATCCCATAGGTTGATTCACGGAACCTTTTATGAGATCATTTCTAATGTCAAAATCGAAAACGGGCAATGGATCGCTATAGAAGATAGTCATGCTATCGGAGTGCCAAAGATCATTGACTTATTTCTTGAACGAATGGCAAGTCAATAGATGTCCAATTTTAAAATTCATCTGAAGTATATAAATATTTGTCGTCAAAGAATAGCTCGAAGTTTTTTCGATATCTTTGAAAACATCATAGAAGATAATCATGTACAATAAGGTCACATTAATAGGTAGATTAGGAAGAGATCCAGAATTGAGACACTTTGAAGGTGGATCTATGGTTGCCAAGTTTTCTATGGCTACCAATGAGAGTTATAAGGATAAAAATAATGAATGGCAAGAGAGAACAGAATGGCATGAGATAGTATGTTGGTCCTATCTAGCCCAAAGAGCAGAAAACGCTCTTAAAAAGGGAAATTTGGCTTTCGTAGAAGGGAAGATGTCAACGAGAAAGTGGCAAGACAAAGAAGGCAATGATAAATATACGACTGAGGTAGTGGCAACGATTATTAAACCACTTGAACGAAGAGAGTCAGGATCATCAGGTGGTCCTGATACGGGATTTCCTTCTATTGAGGATCGATTTGAGACGGCGCCAAAGACGACAGCAGCACCAGTATCGCCGCAAGTGTCATCTACTCAATCTCCTCCAGTAGAGGATGATTTGCCTTTTTAGTGATATCCATTAACTCAATTATAAATAGTTGGACCCAGACCCCCTTCCCCTTGATCTAATCGCACATAGTATTTTGCTCGTCAATAGCACGATGACTGCTACTGTATTGTTAGTGGTGTTTCTGCTATTACTATTATTGTGTTCTGCTTTGATCTCAGCTTCAGAAGTTGCCTTCTTTTCTCTCTCGCCACAGGATGTTGATGTTCTCAATAAAGAAGATCATCCCTCAAGCAAAAGAATATTACGATTAAAAGAATCTCCAAGAGAACTGCTGGCTACAATATTGATCAGCAATAATTTTATAAATATTGCAATAGTTATCATAAGTGAGATTGTCATCAGAAATATTGTTACTGAAACAACTCTTGATAATTGGGCAAGCCAAATACATCCTATAATAGGATCTACTTTTTTTACAATTGAGGGTATCTCTCGGTTTCTGAGTTTTATGATTACCGTTGTTATAGTTACTTTTTTACTAGTCTTATTTGGCGAGGTTGCTCCTAAGATTTATGCTAATATCAATAACATCAAACACGCCAGATTGATGGGGCGCCCACTTATCTTTTTAGGCAAATTGTTTTATCCATTGTCTAGATTCTTGTTGAGTTGGTCAGGAGGAATAGAAGAGAGAGTATATAGACAAAGATTACATAGTAGCAGTGGTACAGATCGTCGGGAAATTGATAAAGCAATCGAGCTTACGGTAACAGATGGAGCCGACCAAGAAGAAGTTGATATTCTTAAAGGCATTATAAAATTTGGAGATGTAGAAACGCGACAAATTATGAAATCCCGTGTTGATGTTGTAGGATTAGAAAAAGAGCAAGGGTATAAAGAAGTTATTCAAATTATTAAAAGCTCTGGATTTTCGAGAATTCCAGTGTTTGAAGAAAGTTTTGATTCTATAATTGGTATCCTATATGTCAAGGATCTCTTGGGACTTACAAAAAGAGGTGATGACTTTGCGTGGCAATCAATTGTAAGAGACAATGTGCTCTATGTCCCTGAGACAAAGAAGATTGACGAGTTGCTTAAGGAGTTTCAATCTAAGCGAACACATATGGCTATCGTGGTTGATGAGTATGGAGGAAGTGCGGGTATCGTAACGCTAGAAGATATTATGGAAGAAGTGGTAGGGGAGATAAGAGACGAATTTGATGCAGATGAAGACGTTGACTATGTAAAGATCAATGATCACACATATATCTTTGAAGGGAAGACACTTCTTAATGATGTGATCAAGGTTCTAAATCTTGACAATGAAATATTTGAAGAAGGCAGGGGCAATGCTGATTCATTGGCTGGATTGATATTAGAATTAGAAAGCATTATACCCAAACAGAATAAGATGATCTCTTATAAAAACATGAAGTTGACTATAACTAATGTGAGTAAGAGAAGAATAGAAAAAGTGAAGATAGTGATATGAGAGTGATGTGTGTTATATTCTTAATTGTATGCTTCTCATGTGGTAAAGAGCAGATATTACAACCGAGGCCCCATCAATATCCAAAAATTAATTTTCCAGTTAAGGACTACGTAGTCTATAACAATGATGAGTGTCCTTTTACGATGCAGATACCTTCATACGCAAAGGCCGAGAAGAAAGAATTGTTATTTGATGATGTGGCGGCCGACCCTTGCTGGTTCGATATATCCTTGGAAGAATTGAATGCTACCATTCATTGTAGTTACTACCCGATAAGTGAAAAAAATACTTTTGATAAGCTTGTCAACGACGCATTTACTATGGCCAGCAAACACAATGTGAAAGCCAGTTTTAGAGAAGAACGAGTACTAAAAAGCAAAACAGGTAGTGCTGGATTAATGTTTAAGATCAATGGCCCTGTAGCTACTCCTTTCCAATTTTATATGACTGATAGTACTAGACACTTTCTTAGAGGGTCGCTCTACTTTGATGTCAAGGTCAATCAAGATAGTATATCACCTATAGTTGCTTTTATAGAAGAGGATCTGAATACAATGTTGAATTCAATTGAGTGGAGATTCTAATAATGTTCATTGGAACATTATTAGAATGAATGTTGTTGGTAATCGATGCGATACTCAGAATGAATAACTGAGATTAAGATTGATAGTGCGATTCAAGAGATTAGATTCTGTACCGAGCAGGGCATTAATATTTCTATTAGGATTTTGCGAAGTATTAGTAGGTATTGAAAAGATGTACTGGATGTAGTTGACATTGGATCTATTGAACAAGTTGTACACTGATAACCCTATGTCAACTCTCGAGCTGTTTAAGTTAATTCTATAAGAAAGACCAAGATCAGCTCTAATATAAGTCGGCAATCTACTAATCCTATCTTCTGGTCTCAATTGATCACGAGAGAAAGAACTTATTTTATTGAGATCTGTGTATGCTCTTCCACTAGCGTATACAACTGTTGTTCCTAAAGTTAGATCTCCCATTCTATATTCGTTAACTATATTGAGTTGATGTCTTCTATCATCTTGAGTTGGAAAAGTAGTTCCTCGCAATATCTGATCAAAGTTGATGGTAGATGAACTTAGTGTGTATGAGAGCCAACCAGAATATTTTTGATATGTATACCCCAATAGAAAGTCTAATCCGATGGTTTTTCCATCACCGCTGAATAAGCGATAATTTTCCTCGGTGATCTGTTGTGGGACGATATTTTCATCATCAAATCTAGGTGCGAAGAGTGCCTGTTCTAACAAATTCTTTCTTTCCTTATAATAAGTCTCAAAATCAATATTTACTCGGCCGATTTTATAATTAGCACCAATCATCAGCTGATCAGTACTACCTACTCTAATATTTCTATTGTTGGCAAGTGACCAAAAATCAATAGTTCTGCCGAAAGCATTTTCAAAAGAAAGTTGTCGTACATATTGATTATGTCTACCTATAGATGATTTAAGTGTAACTTGATCTGATGCGTTATAAGACACGTTAATTCTTGGAGCTATAAAAGACTCATCTTTAAATAATGTTCCTCTTAATCCAAGTTCTATGTTCAGATCTGGAATCGCTTTATACATTGCCGAACCGAATAGACTTGATTCGATTGCATCATTTGATCTTCTCAATAGATTTTCATCTTTATTTGCTATTCTCGATGATGTCATATGTGATATGACATCTATACCCAACTTCCAATCAACACCTTTGGATCGAGTCGTCAATATGGTTTTCAGACCAAGGTCTTCAGCGAAATTCTCTCTTGTATTAGTGACCGAAAAAGTTCTGGAGATATTAGGTATTTCTCTTGTGACTGATAGTCCTACTGTACTTAAGTTTTTATAAATAGAATGATATAACTGATGTTCAAGCATTAATTTACTTGAGATGCGATGGTCTATTTTTAAACTAGCGCCTTCATTGTGCCAGTCTTCAGTATTGAGGTATCTTTCTGTATTGATAACTGTATCACGACCTCTTCTGGTTCGAAATTGGTTTTCAAAAGAATCATCAAGATCATCTGTACCTCTAAAATAATTAAGTGATATTGAACCATTGTTCCATTGGTATGTCAAGTTACCATTGAAATCATAAAAGCTAAATTCAGGTATAGTAGAAATAAGAATAGACCTGTCTGTAAGATCAAAACCATCTTGTATCGCCTCTCTCTCACTGTTGTTAAATAGACTTAAAAAATCAGAATCTGACACATTACGCAAAGATGATCTTGCCCCAAGTGACATTGAAAAATTATCATCAAATGAATGTCTTATTGCTCCGGCTGCTGTTAACAGATTGATATCAAGCTGACCTGAAGTTTTATCTAAAGTATCTAACCTCAAGCCACTGACTTCAAGCATACCATCCATCTTTCCGTCATAAGAGACTGGAAGATTGTTTTTATACAGTGTAGTATGAGATACATATGCTGGATTGATAGAGCTGAATAATCCATAATAATGACTGGCATCATATAATGGGATACCATCTATTATAATCAGAGCGCCATCATCATCACCGCCTCTGATATTCAATCTTGAACTAGCATCATTGTTGGCAGCTATACCTGGAAGTAATTGAACTTGCCTCATGATATCGGCACCCATTAATCCTGAGTTAATAGTACTGATATGTCGTACATCAAGATATACACCGAGATCACTATGGCTGTTGATTAAGTCTGAACGATCTTGGATCATTACTTCTTCTATTTCAAAAGATTGTGCCTCCAAGTGAATCTCACCATTAGTGATGTCATCGATCTCTACACTAAGTGTCTTATAGCCGAGAAGATGAACTTGAATGGTGTCAGAAGATCGTACCGATGTGATACTAACCTTGCCATGTTCATCGGTATATCCTCCAGTTGAAGTACCAGATATGCCGACAGCGGCATCCGATAACGGTGTATCATCAGAGCTGTCTTTTATAATTATGCTTATCGTTTTTGAATTTGGATATGATGAATCCTTGGTGGTAAGTCGCTTACGTAGGAGTACAGTACTGTCATCGAGTATTTGATATTCTAGAGAATAAACCGAAGTTAACTCATCGAGAATATTAGAAAGATCTGGAGTGTTTGTTTTTAGATCGAAGACTTGATCAGCGAGCAAGTTACTGGGATATGAAAATTGAGTATTATAATGTTTTTCAAGAAGCTCTATGAGTGTAACGAGCGGGACAGACTCAGCAGAGACTTTATAATTAGAAGTTTGGCTACCGACAAGTTCAGCAACTAATAAAAATATGATTGTCAAATAATAAGATCTTCTTTTATACATCTATTCTTTTGATGAAAGAATGATGGTACCATTACTTATCTCATGGTGGATCCTTAATGGCCAGAGGATTTTTTCAAGATTGACTTCTATGTCTGAAGTAGTTTCAAATGAACCTGTATAACTAGTATTGTCGTCTATACTTTCGACTATAAAAGAGACACCATATGCAGAAGTCAATGCTCGAAGGACGTGCTTTAATGGTTGATCATTAAAAACAAATAATATGTCTGTGGATTTCCATAGGTCATCCATACTTTTTTCATCTTGCCATTCTGGGTTTTTATAAAATGCCATACCTGCTGTGAGAACTTTTTCAAATGTGCTAGAAGAGACTTTTACTCTACCTTCAGTAACTAATACTTGAAAGGCATTCTGCCTTGATAAAACTTCAAATTCTGTTCCGAGCACTTGAATCTTTCCGTTGTCAGTATCAATATTAAACGGAACCCCTTTACTGACTTTGAAGTGAGCCTGACCTGACAGAGCGACATTCCTTTCCGTATTCCAATTGTCATCTTTATAAGTAAGCTGCGATGCAGCTCCTAATGTTACTTTACTTGCAGATGGAAGAACAATATCCTCTGATTGTGTCAAAGAAGTTTCTATAGTCGTGTCACTTTGAGGCATTAAGAATATAGCTAGTAGAACTATAGATGCAGCTGCAATTAGCCCCAGTATTGATCGCCTACCACTTGTATTAAGTTTTACTTCTTTTGCTTGGGTAGATGCACTGATGCGCTTCCAAGTCTTTTGTTTGACAAGGGTGATGTCATTATCATTTTTGAATTTTAGTTGACCTACAGATTTTTTAGCTTCAGTAATAAGATTAGAAGCTGAAGGATTTTTATTCAACCAAGACAACCATTTTTTGTCATTACTATCATCTACAACCCAATCGACAAAGTTATCATCGACTAAAAAATCTTCTAATTGATATTGTAAATATTTGTCATCCACGGCTTTGATTTATGGTGCTAGCGACGATTATAAAAATAATTCATCTAAGTAGAATTTCCGTGAAGTGGAGTGATAGTTAGTGATACATATATTCTCTCCGCTATTCATTATACTCAGACAGGTGCCTCGAAGTGTCATGGCGTTCGTATGAGACCTCTTGAGTAGACAATGACCAAGCTCGTGATAAATTAAAAATTCCTTTTTTAATCTGCTGCTCTTGTCCCAGTTATCTCTATCTATATTAATAAGTCTTCTGCCGTCTTCGTATATAAGACACTTTCCTATTGCGTCATCTTCAATTGAGGTAAATTGGGTTGCTATCATTTCATCGTTCCAATTTATTATTCTTCCTCTGAGTTCTGCTTCTTTAGCAAATGATCTGAAGTGCTCGATCATTTCTTGCTCAACTTGATCTTCAAATATGTAGTCTTCTTCTTCACTACAATTGGTGAATAACATGATACACAATAAGATATATGAAGCCCACTTCATCAATGCTATTTTATATATAAGGACAATTAGTGCTTAATGTACTCACTTAGTTTATTATGATTGTTCATTAAGAGAACGCAATAAGAATTTTTCCCACCGACCACTCTCTTGGGCACCTGATATATTGTGTTCATCATTGATGACAAATGTAGGCACTACTGATATTCCGTGATTTCTATTTGCCGTAAGGCGATCTTCAACAAGTGGATTGACATCCCAATTAGCTTGGTAACCACATGTCGTGACAATTTGCTCCACTATATCATGATCAGTCAGGTCTGTTCCTTTAGTGAAGTAGGCTTCGAACAATGCACCTTTAACTTTCCAAGCCGCATGATCATCGGACAAATTAGCGAGTAGATAGTGAATCGATAAGGTATTGGGTACGGACTTAATAGACTTAAAGTCAAATGTTATGCCCACATCTTCGCCTGCTTGATGAAGCAGACTACCCATACCATGTTTGCGTGGAAAGTCCGTTGTCTTTCTTCCTTCAGCAGGTATATCAGCATATAGCAGATGAGGCGCGTATGTCAGTGTGATATCTGCCGTTGTATTGGTTTCGTTAATAGCTTTTTCAAGCCTTTTCTTTCCGACAAAACACCATGGACATATGATGTCAGACACGAGCGTTATATGAAGATGAGGAGAGATTAAGCGATGGCTTTATGAGTTAATACAGGATCGATATCGGTCATCTTTGATGCCAAATATTCGTATGCACCAAAAAGAACAAAACTAAAGAAGATGTCTCCGAGTAAGGCATTTCTAAAGAAAGGCACACCTGCAGTATATGATGCCATCAGTCCAGACAAGTCTTTGACATATGGACTTGTAGGGCCTATCCAAGACCCAAAATTAGTGATTAGAAAAAAGGTAACGGCTCCGAGTGTACTTACCATAAGCAGCTTACCCCAGCTTGCTTTGCGTAAGAAGAAGTAAGCGATCACACCCACACATAATATGGCGACATATACCCATGTGCTACCAAATATCTGAAAGCTATCATAGTACTGAGCATATACTACATTGTTCAATATAAGGTCACTAGCCCATAATATACCTAATGGTAATATCCACTTCTTCGCTCCTGATAAATGACTTGCGCCAAGGATAGCGATAGCACATACAGCAGTAAAGTTAGGAATGATAGATTGACCATCAACAATGAATAAAAATCTCGTTGAAATGGCAATAAGCATCAATACTAGGATCAAGATTTCTTTCTTACTCATAAGACTATTATATGTTACAAATGTAAGCATGTTTTACGAAGTAGTAAGTTAGTGACTAATTGCCCTTTGCTACCTTCAGTCTAGTTATAAGAAAGATGCATAAAAGACAAAGAGCAATGGAAAGATATCCCAAGATCTCATACCTCATATACTGCCCATTATTGGTATCAATATATACAATAGACCCGCCGATGAGCGATGCCAAAGCAACTGCTAATTGTTGTAAGGCAGACTTCATGCTCATAAAACTTCCTCGGTTTTCATGGCCCACAGAAGCTGTTATAATTGTATTGGCAGGAATCATTCTACTGCTGGCAAATATGAAAAACAAAGTAGTATATATCAAAGCATAATAGACAGGACTGGCATCCATATGCGTGATAGCGATCGTAGGAATAAAAGATAAAATGATAGCAATCGTGAATACCTTCATCACCCCTATGCTGTCTGTCAATCTACCTACAAGCGGTGCGGAGATGACCATAGCAAGACCGCCACAAAGAAAGATATTGGTAACATCGGATTGATCAAAACCGACATTGCGGATCATATAAGGTGAGATAAAAGGGATGATCATAAAGTGCCCAAGTACGAGTACAGCACCCAGAAACAATGCATTGAGTTGATTAGCATCAGTTGTCAACAATCTAATCGTTCTTTGTACCGAAGGCCGTACTTCTTTTTGGTCCATATGGACTTTGATACTGGGAAACTTCCATATGATTAAGAATATCATTAGAATACCCATGCCACCTAAACTAAGAAATGGTGTACGCCAACTATAATTGTCAGCGAGATATAACCCAAATGGAATTCCAAGTGCAGAGGCAGCTGAAAAAGCACCTACAAGTATGCCCATTGCTTTCCCACGTTCGTGAAACTTGTATAAATCAGAAACTACTGCAAATGCAAGTGCCCCGATAACACCTCCAAATAATCCTGTCAAAAATCTCAAAGAAAGAAGCATGCCATAACTATTAGCAAATCCACAAAGCAAAGTACCGATGACAAATCCCGTGTATAAAAATAAAAGTGCCGTCTTGCGATCATATCTATCCAAGTATAAGAATGCGCCCATACTTGAAATAAAAGCACCTATGGCATAAGCTGATACGAGGTAAGTATACTGTGCTGCGTTGAGATCAAATGTCTTTATGAATATATCACCCATCGGCATGATCAACATGGTGTCGATGATGTGGGTAAAATTAATAGTAGCTAAAGCGTATAAAGCGAAGGTTCTTGACACCCAATTAGTTTAGTGACATGGCAGGCATCAGATGAACAGTGTTGTAGAACAATAGTTCACTGTAATCATAGTCCATGTAAGGGGTCATCGGCAGAAGATCAATGTATGACAGTAGTTCGCTTTCACTTTCAGCGATCATAACTGCCCATATACGAGTACGATCCGAAGCTACCGTATATGATAGTAATTTGCCATCTGTGAATAGATTGTCTATCGATGTCCTTTGATCAGGTATCATCTCCATAAAATCATCGGTGAGCGGTTGAGGCACATCAAACTCCACCATATACTGTCTCAAGAATTCGTTATTCGGGTCCATTGACTGAAAAGTTCATGGTGAGGCGACTCTCAATTTCTGCAGGTGTACTGCTTCTTAAATTAAGTCTCACCTCTAGCGTTAGTTTATCTTGGAGCAAGATATCTTTTACATCTGGTAATGAACTCAAAAGTGGTAACTCTTTTACACTGCTGTTGGATATACGATTGTGAAAGAAAATTTCTTCATTTATCTCTGGGTCTTCAGCAGATATGGCTCTGACAGAGATTTCTCTTATTATAGCCCAATCTATAGCTACAAATAATGAGTTAAGTACAGCTTGATCTGGATATACTTGTGCTATGCCTTCTGCATCGATAGGCCCACTGATATAATTAGCGATTCGTGTTGGGACATCCCTTATATAGAGGTAGTGCGTATCAAATGAATTAAGTCCTGCGGGAATCACCATGTCTGCTTCGACGCGCATCGTAAATATAGGCTCTGGTGTACTTTCACAACTACTCAAAGCCATCATAACAATGGCCAATAGAAAGAGATAATATTTATTTGTCTTGCTGTATATCATAGTAACAGTCTATATAAATCGTATAAGTATACTATATGTTGTGCTTTAGGGGCATTAAAGTTAATCTTTTGTCGCCTTGATCATCTTTTTAACTAGATCGCTGAGTCGCTCAGATGAAAGCTTTTCTCTTAATCTATCTACGATAATTGGAAAGGAAAATGGAGTAAACTTATCAGGTCTTGTAATGATGATATTTTGTTTCTGAATCCTTTCTAAAGCTTCTCTTAATCTTGATTCTTCAAATTGGAAAGTCATGACTTCATCATAAGTCTGCAAAAACAGAAGGTTGTCAGGATCATAATCTTTGAAGACATCAAAGATCAATGCCGAAGAAGATTGTAAGTGTCTTTCCTTTTTATACTTACCTGGATATCCCTGAAAGACAAGCCCTGATATCTTTCCTATCTCTCTAAATTTTCTTCTTGCCATCTCAACAGAATTCAGACTATTCTGTATGTCCAATAAGAGGTCTTTGGTACTGAATAATTCTTTGTCAAGTATGCTTAGGTCAATCTCTTGATCACTGAGTAACTCGAAGCCATAATCATTCATGGCGATGCTAAAAGTGATTTTATATTTTTCAGATATACGTTGCGCCAGCAGAGCCCCCATTCCCTCGTGTACATAACGTCCTTCGATTGGATAGAACAGCAGGTGATATCCATCTTTGGACGTCATATATTCGATTAGAAATTCATCTTTATTGGGCAGATGTGATTGCAAGGCTTGTTGATCAAGCAATGGTGCCAGCACTTCGGTTTCTAATTCTTCTATCTGATTGTAAGTATAGTTGCTGATCTTATCTCTTATCAATGCTGACAATGTAGAAGAGAGCGGCATCCTACCTCCCATCCAAGAATGCACTCGTGCCTTTTTAGCTTTTGACTTTTTTACTTGTACGGTCATGTCTTTGATTCTAACATATTCTAATGTCTGACCTGCAAACCAAAAAACATCTCCCGGTGACATAGTTGACACAAAATACTCTTCTATACTACCTAGCCTTTTTCCATTTGCGAAAGCGACATTAATAGAAGCACTACTTACTATAGTTCCAATTGACATACGATGCATCCGAGCAATCTTGCGATCCGTAAC
>CAZRXJ010000011.1:0-11611 GCA_964604025.1 uncultured Saprospiraceae bacterium
AGAAACCAAAGGCAAATATGATTTTATAATTACAAGAGCTGTTGCCAAGTTGCCCATATTACTTACTTGGACTAAGAACAAAGTATCAAGTAAGCACATCAACGCGATACCCAATGGCATCATAGCATTGAAAGGTGGAGACTTGAGAGATGAGATAGGCCCACTGTGGAAGAAAGAGTATATCGAACAGGTCTCAATCGGGGATTATTATGACGAACCTTTTTATGATGAAAAGTTCATCATATATGTACAAGGTTGATAACAAGGTCCTTCATCTCAATTATCGCTATCTTTCCAATTCAATATTACTTATATGTCGATCAGTGAATGGTTAGGCCAATCATTGTTTTCTTTTATTGATTCTAATGGAAATGTCTTTATAGACATAACTGTAAGTGGTATAGTCGGATGTGTTCTTGCAGCCATTGTCGTACTGGCTATGATGCGCTTATTCAGAATCGGTATCCGTCGATATAGAACTAAGCATGAATTTACGCCTGAGTTGTTGGCTTTCGTCAATCGCATGCTCATGACAGCGGGTGTCATCTCGTGGTTGATCCTGTGTATGTTGAGTTTTCACTTTAATCCAAGTATATTATCGACGTCTGAAGGAGGATTCAACTTGAGTTATCGCAATATCCTCATAGCCATATTATGTGTTGTGATTGCCCGTATTGCAGATAAGATTATCTCAGCTAGATTGCTTGAAGAGTTTGATACACAGACTCAAAAGGATATCTATAACGATCAATATGGAGCAAAAAACGAATCCAACATAACGGGCGTTGTAAGGAATGCTTTATTCATCATCGTAGGTATATTTCTCCTAAACAATTTTGGTGCTAATTATGAATTAACATTAGGGACAATCAGTATTAAGTTAGCCGATATTCTCTTTGCCATTCTAATCTTGCTTATAGCAAGACTATTGCTTTGGATCTTTGTCAATCTCTTTCTCTATGGATTTTATAAAAGAGAGCGTATAGACTTAGGCAAGCAATACGCCTATAATCAGTTGCTATCGTATCTGGTGTATTTTTTAGCCGTCATCTTTGCGATGAGATCGACAGGTATAGACCTTACCCTATTACTTGCAGGCGCTGCTGCTCTTCTAGTGGGCATAGGTATTGCTCTTCAGCAAGTGATTAGTGATTTTTTTAGTGGATTGGTGATACTCTTCGAGCGCTCGGTGGAGGTGGGTGATTTTTTGGATTTTGGTATGTATCAAGGGACGGTCAAAAAAATAGGTCTTCGGGCTTCTATTATTGAGACTATAGAACGAAAAGATGTAGTGATTCCTAATTCGCATCTGGTCAATGATCGTGTAACCAATTGGTCCAGTACCAGGGTAGTCACGAGATTTGATGTATCGGTAGGTGTGGCATATGGAACTGATACCAACCAAGTGAAGAAGTTGTTACTCGAAGCGGCACATAGGACAGATGGAGTTCTTGATAAACCTGCTTCGTTTGTTCGTTTTGTAGCATTTGGCGAAAGCTCACTTGACTTTCAGTTGATATTTTTCTCAGAACAGGTCAGAACGATTGAAGATGTGAAGAGCAATCTGAGATTTGAGATCGATGATATCTTTCGTGCTCATGACATCAATATTCCATTTCCCCAAAGGGATGTTAATATTAAAAAGTAGTCTCTACGATTACGAGAAACATAAGACATGCAAATAATCGTAAAATAAGTGATCTTTGTGTCTCTAACGTTGTTAGGCAATTATTAAAAGAAGCAGATAGAACTAAGTATATGGAAGCGCAAACACAAAGTCCAGTCATGTTATATACCGAGCAAACTCCTAATCCCGAGTCGCTCAAGTTCGTTACGAACAAGATATTATATAAAGGTACTGCAGACTTCAGAGAAAAAGATCTTGCAGAGCAGTGGTCTCCACTAGGAAAGAGTTTATTTGAATTTCCTTATGTGAAGGGTGTATATATATGCAATAATTTTGTGACGGTAACTAAGGAGTTCAACTTTTCATGGGAGGACATCATGCTGAAGCTTAAAGAATTTATCAAAGCTTATGTGAGTGATGGTAAGGAGATTGTCTCTGGTGGTTTTGAAGAAGCCATGCGAGAGCGAGAAGAAGAAGTAGGTGTCTCATATCAGTATACGGGTCAAGAAGCTGAGTTGGTTAAGAAAATCAAAGAGTTGATAGATACTTATGTCAAGCCAGCTGTTGAGATGGATGGTGGCAACATAGAGTTTAAGTCATTTGACAAAGGAGTGGTTACAGTTATACTACAAGGATCCTGTAGCGGATGTCCCTCATCAACCGTGACACTTAAGTCGGGTATAGAAGGCATGCTCAAGCGTATGGTACCTGAAGTAACAGAGGTTGTTTCTGAGATGGGTTAATCTCATTAATCAGACTACAGAAAGGCACATATCTTATAGATGGTACGTTATTGACACATCAATACGAAGCACAACGATCATAATCAATTCTTAAATTCTGTTCTCTTATCGGGGCATATGTTAATTGATTTATATTTGCCCCTCAATAGAAATAATTATGTCGATTAGACGCATCATATTTATCTTTTCTCTACTCTTTTGTTTTGTATCATCTATAAGTAGCCAGGGCTACAATGTTGGGATACGAGCGGGTATAGGGCAAAACAAATTTAATGGCCCAGTTGAAGAAGGAGAGCGATTTGGATTTGCAGGGGGATTTCATTTTGGTATAAATTTTCAGTGGAACTTTAATGACTTTATAGGTATCAGATCTGAGGTTGTCTACAATCAGACGGGTTCTTCTTATACTCTTGATGCAGAAGAAGGCTTTTATTTATTTGATCCACTGGGTGCTGATTTTGGAAATATTCTTATCCGAGACGAGTCCAATATTGAATTGGATCACTCCAATGCTTACATACAGCTTCCTCAGACCATCCATGTAAGTGTGATCCCTGATAAGTTAGAGATATTTGGTGGAGGTTATGTCGGATTTTTGGTGAGCCCAGTGGCAACTGGAAGTATTCTATTTGGTGGAGAAGCTGGTGATCAAGAACATAGCTTTAGACAAGGGTTGAACTTCAATTACTTTTCTGATGACCGAGATACGAGATTTAACAGATTTGATGGCCCTTCTAATTTCAATAATATTGAGATTAGGGCCAATGGCGCAGATGTAGATCTTCGAGAATTTGAAAATTCATTTGACTTGTTTGGATTCAATGTCGAAGAAAGTCGTTTTCTAAGTATAGACTATGGCCTTATAGGAGGCGTATCATACTTTATTAATCGCGGTCTTTATGTGATGGGGCGGGTTGAATATGGTCTTCGAGATATCACTCGTAATTCAGCAGACTACTCTTTATCTCAGGTCAATGACAACCAGACACCGATATTCAAAGATGACGATGACCGCAACTTGGGCATCTATCTTTCTCTTGGATTTAGATTCTAATTATATAGCTGGTTCTATCTCTTTGTTTAGACTGGGTCATTCATACAAAGAGAGTATAATATCCAAGGAATTTAAAGTTCCGAATCCATCTACGTGATATCTGTAATAATCAATTAAGCAGAGCAAGATTGTCTTTCTGGATAGCTTGGGGACATTCAACAAGTCGCCTTCTGATAGATAAGCATGTAGATAACTGCTGTTGGCTTCATCAAGAGACAATCTATGTTCTGGTCTTTCTGATTTGAAAGATCCATCTCTTAGATCAAAAAAGCAATGTTCTGGATTGTAATTATCATTAAGTTCAAAACCCAGATGTTTTGCTAGACCGATCAAGAACTTAATATGAAAATGTGCTAATCCAGTGTTGGTATTATCAAGATGGACTAATGCCTTAACAATATAATTGTAGATACTTGCCGAGTCATCGCTTTGCTTTGTAGCTTTTCTACATATCTCAACTAGCAATGTTGCAACTGATGACTTCACTACATCGAATGGGATGGACTTATAAATATGACTATATGATATCTCTTTAATCCGAGATAACTTGTCACCATCTTTGACATATGCTTCAACCTTTACAATGTTGAGTACGCTCACCAGTGCGGATTTATTTTTTTTACCTTTTGTTCTAATACCACTGACGATATAAGACTTGATGCCATCTTGAGGACTTAGGAGATCTAGTATGACACTTGATTCGCCATATTTCACCGTTCTTGTGATTATACCTTCTATCGTCTGTATCATAGGCTTCAACAGATTACCACTCCCATCCGCGGATGGGTTTTTGAATAATCGTCTTCTTTGTATGAAGTCTTTGCAATTGACGATCCATTATTAATTTAGAAAGTGCCTTTATTGTATTGATATGATCGTCGGTCATGACTTGTCTGACGAGTTGTTCTGATACATCAAGTCTATATATATAACTGAATAATAATCCACTATCTTTTTCTAACAGATAAGTCACTCTTTTTTCTATCATCTCTAGTAGATCGGCATAGTCGTCGTGATCTGCAACTTCTTCAATTTTAAGTTGATTTTTGATGATACCTGAGAGTTTTTGGAGTTCTTTCATTGTTGATACAAGTTATGACATCTTATGTTAGGTTGTATTGTGTGTTTGTACCAACAATCCTAAGAGTCTATCTGCTATGTATCGATCATTTCTCAATTTTTGTAACTTACTTTGAGCCCCTATTATTCCAAATTTAGCAAAGTACTGATCTACAATCCCTTTTGGTAGATTATATACTTTCAGCGAATTCATTGCTAAGTTGTGTATTCTCTTTTGAGCATAGTTAGCATTGTTCATTCTAACAGAACGGTCCAAGTCTGCGGCATACTTAATTATATCGTCTGGCTCTTTTTCAAATTCTATAAACCACTCATGTTTGCCTTTTTCTGTTGATGTAAGATAGTATGGAGCGATCGTGAAATGATTGATCGAAGCATTATGACGAGTATTGACATCTTGAAGCGACTGCTCTACTTGTTGTATCATCAGGTCTTCACCAAATGCATTGACAAAGTCACTGATCCTATTGACGACTTTGATTCTATACGGAGCACATGTAACGAAGACTACAACATCTCCTTGGACATATCGCAAGAGACCGCTTATCGTCGATATCACCATTACATATGGGGTGTCGACTTGCACGTCCTTTATTGAGATGGCTGTGTGATCTCCCTTTTTATAATGTTCATAAGTTATAAATTCAAAGAATACACCTGATGCACACATCAACAACATACCATCTTTATGAGGCCTATCTTGATAAGCAAAAAATCCCTCGGAAGCATTATAGACTTCTATGTATCTCATCTTGTGCGCTCCGATGATTTTATCCATTTGTTCTTTATACGGATCAAAGTTGACTCCACCATGTATGTATGCTTTTAGGTTTGGCCATAGACTAGAAAGAAATTGTTGATCTGATCGTTCTTGTACTTTTTTGAGAGCTGAGATGACCCATGTAGGTGTTCCACCAAGAAGAGATATGTTTTTTTCTTTTGCAGCAGCTATAGCAGTAAGTTCGATTTTTTTATTCCAGTCTGGACTAACGGCTATTTTAATGCTGGGTACATACCACGGTCTAAAGAAGTAAGGTATGCGATTGAGCATGATACCAGAGATGTCACCGATGGTATAATGTTTATGTCGTTCATAAAGAGAACCACCTATCAGCAAGTTTTTAGATTTGAAGACTGACATGTTCTGATCATGCTGATAGAGCGTATGAAGCAGATACCATGATCCTCTTAGATGATTGCAACGTACATATGCTTCAGGGGTAGGGATTAATTTTTTAATCCCAGAAGTCGTCCCAGCTGATTGCGCGAAATATGCACAATTGATACTTCTTTGATCTTTTAATTCTTCTATTTTCTGACTGATATTATCATAGTGCGTTAATGGATATGAGTTTTTAAAATCTTCGTAAGTTTCTGTATCTATAGATCCGTTGATGAATTGAACTAATCTTGATTGAATGATATTTTCTAATTGCCTAAGTTGTACTTGATTACAATGATGCGCTATATCATATAACTCTTTATCCCAAGTATGGGTATAAGATCTGACTAGATAATTCATCGGAGATAGCATCACTAATACATGTTAACTTGTGGCAATCACAATTGTAGTTTGCCTATACAATATATAGTTGGACTCTTATCAATGGCATCAATCGAGATATCTTTTATTTTAATTGTTGATATCTCTTCTGATGTGTCTGAGAGATTCTTGGCAATACAAATGTGTAAATTAGAGTCCACTTGTTTCTTAATCTGCTGTACTAGTTTGATATTGCGATAAGGTGTTTCAATAAATATATGTGTGTTATTCTGTTGAATAGCTATACTAGATATCTCTTTAAGTTTTTTGATTAAGTCGCCATCTTTAATAGGGAGATATCCATGAAAAGTGAACTCTTGACCATTCATACCAGATGCCATTAAGGCCAGAAAGAGAGATGAAGGACCTGATAATGGTTTGATATGGTACCCTTGTGTTCGAGCCATGTTAACTACAAGTGCTCCTGGATCTGCGATGCACGGTGTGCCAGCTTCACTCAATAATCCTATGTTAACATGTTGTGCAAGAGCGGCTGCAATCTCTTTTTTAGATGATGCCATGTCATGCTTGTCCAACTCGATAAAGATAGCATTGTCAATTACAAAATCTTTACTCATAGATCTTATAAATCGTCGGGCTGTCCTTGTTCTTTCGACTACAAAAACGTTAAGTTGATTGATCGTATCCGTTACGATTGAAGGGATATGAGATTGGGTATCAGGAGCAAGAAAAGAAGGTATAATGTATAATGTAGCCATAGTTTAATTACCCTCTTAGATTATGATATTATTGAGCTGCTGAGTAACAAAAAAAATTAGATAAGTATGTCATCTATAAGTATGATGCCATCAACTTGTCAAAGCTAAGAATTCTGCTTCACTCAAGATCTCGACGGTACCTAAATCTTGCGCCTTTTTCAACTTAGACCCTGCCTTTTCACCAGCGACCAAGATGTTGAGATTACTACTGACGGCGCTTATGTTTTTCGCACCCATTGCCTCTGCTAATTTTTTGGCCTCATTGCGAGTCATCTCTTGTAGACTGCCAGTGAACAATATCGTTTTCCCAATCAGAGGTGCATCGGTGGCAACTTCTATTGGACGATCACTTTCAGTTTGCTTGATATTGACTCCATAGGATTCCATTCTTCTGATCATGTTTATATTTTCTTCTTTCGAGAAATACGACATGACATTTTTAGCGACCACAGGTCCTATGTCTTTTATCGCCAAAAAATCTTCTTCTTTCCAGTCGATTAATTGATATACATCTGATATCTCTTCAGCTATTAGTTTAGAAGCTTTCTTCCCAAAGTGATGTATGCTGAGACTATACAATAGCCTTGCAAGCGTATTGTCTTTTGCTATCGCTATTGACTTTTTCAATTTGTCTGAAGACTTTGTTCCGAATCCTTCCAAATTAGAGATGGCATCATAATCTAAATTATAAATATCACTCATGTCTTTTACCCAACCGAGTTCGAAGAATCGCTCAACATATGATTTTCCAAATCCATCGATATCCATGGCATCCTTGGAAACGTGAAATATGATTTGTTGCAGTTTTTGACGACCACAATTACAGTTAGGACATCTCCAAGCAGCTTCACCTTCTGCTTTTATAAGCGCTACTTCTTGTTGGGCATCAAAAGGGCATATCTGCGGAAATTCTATTTTTGTTTCTTTGCCTGTTCTGAGATCTGGAAGGCTTTTAACAATATATGGTATCACGTCACCAGCGCGCTCTATAACAATCTTATCACCGATCCTAAGATCTTTGGAATTAATGAACTCTTCATTGTGCAGCGAGATTGATGACACAGTTACACCTGCGAGTTGTGTAGGATTCACTTTCGCCACTGGTGTGATGGAACCAATCTTTCCAACTTGGTAAACCACATCTAGTAAGGTAGTGGTTGCTTGTTTTGCTTTAAACTTATAGGCTATCGCCCACTTGGGATGATGTTGAGTATAACCGCATAGTTCTTGTATCGCACGACTATTAACTTTCACTACCATACCATCTATCTCGTAGGGATAAGCTTCTCTTTTTGCTTCCCACTGTACAACCTTGGATATAACTTCTTCTATATCCCTACACTTAAGTTCTGATGGATCTTCTAATTTGAAGCCAAGACTACTGAGTAGCTCTATTTGTTGTTGATGAGTATTGATGGTAGCTAGTATGTCTGTACCGAGATCATCGACTGCATATCCTAATTGATATAGAAATATCTCTACACCACGATCTCTAGTATCTGTTGGTTTTTTCATCCTCAGACCACCAGCGGCTGAGTTTCTGGGGTTGGCGAAAATAGAAAGACCCTCTTTCTCTCTCTTTTTATTGAGTTGATCAAACACATCTTTTCTAATCACTGCTTCTCCGCGGAGCTCTGCCGTCTTAATACCTGCCGAAGAGAATGAAGCATGAAGTGGAACAGATGATAGAGTCTTGACATTGAGTGTTATGTCTTCTCCCTTTGTACCATTACCTCTAGTTGCTGCTCTGAGTAGTTTGTCGTCTTCATATACGATGGCTACACTGCCACCATCAAACTTCGGTTCTAGGCAATATGCTAATTCATCTTCATCTTTAAGCCCTGCGAGTTTTCTAATCGTCTGATCAAATTTTCTTAGATCTTCGGCATTGTAAGAATTGTCCAATGAGAGCATCGGTGTGAGATGTGCTACAGATGGGAAATCTTCAGTCAGATCACTACTGACGCGTTGAGTTGGCGAATCAGAAGCTATCAGATGTGGATGTTCAGTTTCAATACCTTCCAGTTGTTTATATAATTGATCATATTCAAAATCCGAAATAACGGGATCATTCTTGATACTATATCTCCATTCGTGATATCGCAATACATCTCTGAGATCATTAATATCCAATGCCGAAGCACCTGTTTTTAAGAATGCCTTACTAAGCTTGTAGTATTTGTCTTCAGAACCTTTTAGAAACATGGTATACTTTTATTGGATACTGTATTCTGGTACTTTGCCTTTTATTCCTTTATACAGTTGTCTAATCTTTTCTATTTCTTTCTCTCCTTCACCTTTGATATAATAGGTAGGAAATACCTTTATAACTTTTCGCCCATAGTCAAATGCAATTGGGATCACGGGCACATTTGCTTTAAGGGCTATATAATAAAAGCCAGTTTTAAATTTTTGAACTTTCTTCCTTGTACCCTCAGGTGTAATGAGTATGGTATGTTCTTTTTTCTCTATGAAGTCAGCTACAATTTGATCCACAAGATTGTTGTGCTTTGAGCGATCAACAGGCAGACCACCTAAAGAGCGAAGCAACCATCCTATGATTCCATGAAAGAGACTTTCTTTTGCATAAAATGTAGCTTTAATATTCAGCCAAAACTTAACTAGGATACCAATTGGAAAGTCCATTTTTGAAGTATGGGGTGCTACAATGAGAATCTTCTTGGGCAATTGATTGGGGAATCTGCCTTCTAATTGCCAGCCGATCAAATGAAACATTTTTTTAGCTACACATCTTATCATTTATCCACACTTACTTCAGAAGTAAAGTTAACGGTAAGCACATTGATCACATAAGAAAATGCGGATTATCGAACAAGCACTTTATATTGATGTATAATGAAATAACCACAACTTGAATCCAAATATCAATATAAACACCTAACCCATATGGGTGAACTTTCATATTTAATAAATTCACTTGTATTAAGATTTATGAAGAAGTCGATGATATAAACGATATGGTTATACTTTTAATCCATTACAGATGTATCATTAGGCGAATATATTGTGATATGTAATTGAAGGAGTTATGCACTGTTTCAATTATACATATGGGTTATGACTATATGTATTGAATTGTATATCAAACATATAATGTCTTTTAACCATGCAAAATATTTATATGGATTGTGGAAAAAAAAGAAGGTTATAAATTTTGAATAGGGGTGATTTACTTATCTTAGCCACCAGATTATAGTCCCTTATGTTAGAACCTATGGATAGTAGAACGAAAGTTTCATCTAGTCTGCTCAATTTGATAGAAGAATATGAGCATAGTGCAGCGCAGGGAAAGTTGCAATACCTCAACGACCGCGAATATCAAGAGATCATAGCCTACTATGAATACGAAGGAGAATATCAACAGGCTATAGAAGTCATTAATAGAGCTATAAGACAATATTCATTTCGCTCAGATTATCTGATTCTTAAAGCTCGTGTATTGATTAAGCAAGGCTTAATGAAAGACGCAATTGATGTCATCGAAAGAGCCGAAGTCATCTCTCCGCAAGAATCAGAATTACAGCTTTTAAAAGTTAATATATATATACATCAGAAGAATTTTGATGATGCTATTTTGCTCATTGAAGATCTTAAAGCATTTGCTTCTAAGCAAGAACTTGAAGATGTATTGATAGCTGAATCTTTCTTTTATGAGACTGTTCAAGAATTTGATAGGATGTTTCAATGCCTCAAGAGTGCGTTGATTCTTAATCCTGAAAATGAAGAAGCACTATATCTTATGGGAGCCAGTGTAGAGCAAAGTAAAAACTTTGAAGAAAGCATACTTTTGCACAAGGTCATCGTTGAGAATCATCCCTACAATTACCTAGCTTGGTATAACCTTGGCAACTCATATGCCAATGTTGGTGAGTACAATAGGGCCATTGAAGCTTTAGAATTTACTTACATCATTAATCCACAGTTTGAAACTGGATATTTAGATTGTGCTCAGTTCTGTAGAGATCAGACTAAGTATGATAAGGCCTTAGATATCTATAATGAAGCATTAGATATGTTTGGTCCTGATTTTGACTTGCTGATGGCTATGTCAGAATGTCAATATGCATTGGGATTTGTGGATCAAGCTAAGAGATCTTTGTTTGAAGCTATCGAGATGGACTCATACAATGAAGAAGCATACTTCTTATTAGCGAAGTGTTACATGGATAACAAAGATTGGAGAAGTGCTGTTAAGGTACTTCGTAAAGCATTGTCTATAGAAAACGAAGTAGAAGAATATTATCACGCTCTTGGCCAATGTTATGTAGCATTGAAGGATGAAAATCGAGCTATATATTATCTAAAAAAAGCAGCTGTCAAAGGATGTGAGCTTTCTAATTATTGGGAAGACTATGTGTTATACCTCATGTCTCTTTCTAGATTTAAGGAAACATTGGAAGTAATAGCATCTAGTGATAAATATACATTCAGTTATAAACTGCAATATCTAGAAGCTGCTTGCATGATAGGCCTCAATGACGTACGAGCCGGATTGCTCTTACTCGAAGAGGCTTTGACAGAATCATTTGATGATCATACCATATTATTTGAAACTTCGTCAGCTATATATGATCATAAAAATGTAAAGTCAATTATAAATTACTATACAACGAACTAAGGTCCATATTCAAATTATAACCAAAACTGATGGTTGTCATCTCTTTTAGAGATGGCAACCTTTTTTTTGGACCCATCCTCTTATCCTTCCCTATAAGGAAGGATATGTGATTTCTAAAATCAAAATTTGGTTTGTAATTACAGAGTATAAGGAATAAAAACTGCATATTCCTCTATAACGATATTGCCGCGTTTCCCTTTGTAAGG
>CAZRXJ010000011.1:11711-14216 GCA_964604025.1 uncultured Saprospiraceae bacterium
GTATTGTAGTTGCTGAGTAAGAAGAATATAAAACTGCATATTACTGTATAGCAGAATTACCGCCTTTCCCTTTTGTAAAGGGGAAGGAAGGGATTGGGTTCCTTATATGAGGTAATGCAACCTTCAACATAAGCAGATAGAACCACTTGACAAGGACATAAAAAAAGCCCATCCCGATTTCTCGGAATGAGCTCTGATATCAACGAAAATAAAATCGGTTTGTCAAATGTATATTGCCATTCTTGATTTATCAACAATTTTGAAGAAAATAAATCAATTTAGGCGTTTACCCTTAGACGCATAATTGCTTATAGTGAGTAAGCTAATCCAACGTTATAATATGTTTGCGTACCATCATTTTCGAATTCTGCATTTCTCAATCCAAATCCAAAGTTGATTCCAAGACCACCTGTAAGCGTGTATGTTAGTGTATTCAACCAAGTATATTCGAATAGTGTTGGCTGAGGATCTTCTTGACTTGAGTATGGTATAAAAGAAGTGAATGTTGAAGACCATCCTAATCCACCAGGAAACTCATGGGTATAATCAGCTCTTAACTTAGCACCTAACGCACCCTCGGATGAAACACCGTCAACACTTGAGAATGCTATGTGATAATTCAACGGATGAATCACAACAACTAGATCACTATTAGGATTCCAAGTTAGACCGACTCCTATATCCAGTGTACCTGGATTCAAAAAGTTACCAACTGATGAGTTAAGTTCTCCCAGCCCTGACAATGCCCATGTATCACTTATATTCTTTCCATATAGAGATGACAAGTTCAAAAGATCTGTGTTAAGATCAAATCCTGTCCCAATATCATCATCATCTGTATTAGGATCCACTTGTTGCCAAGCCATTGTTAGAACACCTTTGTTCCTCCAGAAATCATTCTCTCTGATACTATTAGCATAACCATTAAGTCCGATACCAAGAGATGCGCTTGAAGAGTTAGGGTTAGCACTACCTTGCCAGTTAGATTGGCCACCGAGGTTAAATCCTGCTGTACCCAACAATCCAGTCTGCCATCCACTGAGAATATCCATCTGCGAATTAATACCATCAAGCTCTCCTTGAAATTCATCCATTTGAGCTTGTAATTCAGCTTGCTTTGCCTCAATCTCAGCAGCTTTTTCTTTCAATTCTATTACTGATTCTTGTGCTGTAAGACCGATCACCATACAAGACAGAATCATTACAATTAGTGTAAAATTAAGTTTCATTGTTCTTTAAAATTTTTAAATGAGATAAGTTTTTACGCCTCTATCCTTTTGTCTGAACTAAATATTGATACTTTTTGATTCAATAAATACTTTAGAGGATAGACTACTTTTTTATCAGATGATGCAATGGTGATACTTGTTTTGTCAAGTAATGTAACTTGGCCTCTTTCACCGTCTATTTCAATTATATCGCCCACCTTAACTTTGTCTTTTGTATATAGTGCAGAGAGGAAATTAGATACCACATCTCTTGATGCTAACCCATATCCGATAGCAAAGGCAAATACACCTCCTGCAATTATTATAGAAATATTCTGCTGTAAAAACTCTGTGTTAATCTCCGCCTGTGCTATAGCTAAGATCACAACATTGATAAATAGGAAATAGAACAAGACATTAGATATAATCTTTGCAGAAGGTATACCCAATGATAGTAATGTCGCTTCAACTATAGATCTTATCAACTCTGACAAGAGTGTCCCAAATATCAAAAATATAAAAGCTACAATTAGTTTAGGAATAAAATTGAAAAGACCTACTATAAGTGCAGATATAGTCGGCATGGCAAGAACATCTGCAGCGAATATTAAGAAAAACAGAAGTAAAGTGTAGTACACAAACTTAGAAAGAACCGCACTGATCTTGATGTTTAAGTTTGCATTGTTTATAAAGTCAATTTCATTTAGCTTTTCACCAAATTTGTCAATCTTTATCTTTTCTAAAACACGGCGTATTAGACTAGCAATAAACTTTGCGACTATCAAGCCGATAATCACTAGTATAAGTGCTCCTATAAATTTTGGTACAAATTCGCCCAATTGACTTAATAATTGTTGTAATGTGTCAGAAAGTATACCCATAGTTGATGCTATTGATTTTAAATTTCGATTTCGTTATCCTCGCCTTTTTTTAGACCTGTATTTTTCAAATTTGTATTGCTTCCTATCAGAGTAGAAAAAATCTGAGGAATGTACAATTCAAATAAATCTCCAATTAGATCCCACATTCCTTTACGACTTGTAACGTTCTGCTTTATCGCTTCTGAAGATTTAGAAAACTGTTCCTCCATTTCTTCTTCTAATTTTTGAAAATTATTTTTGTCCATATCAACAAGTTTGGTTTGGGGTCATCTATGCTGCGTATAGAGTTCTATGAATTCTTACAAATTTGAGTTTCGCTCTTTTAATCTGCATTTTTATAGCACTCTCGGTTTTGTTAATTACTGCACATATCTCTTTGATTGACATGCCATCTAAATATTTCATCATCAAGATAG
>CAZRXJ010000012.1:0-13565 GCA_964604025.1 uncultured Saprospiraceae bacterium
CCTTTATCTTTTTCAAAATTTGGCTTCCCTATTCTCATAAGCGATCTTGTTACCCTGGGAGACATGCGCTAAGTGTTTGTTCAGACTTGCTAAAAAGTTATAGCGTGCTTTTTCATCACTGGTCGTCTCTGGAAATACCTCATGCTTTGCAATCTTGTCGTATGTCGGTGGAAGATTCTTTGCCATAGCTACTTATATCTTATATATCAATTAGAATAATTTAGTAATAGGTTGTGCTAATGTATATAACCTAGTTTTTTATCTCTCTTTATAGCGCTTGCATTTCTCTTGGTCGAAGGTCCATAACCAGCACCACCTGGAAGCGTAAGTATTAGTTCTTCACCAGGATATAACTTATCTAATCCCTTAGCAGGAAATGTTCGCTCAGGTATAATCTCATAACTCCCCATAGCACCATCTCCACCTTCAAGTATTCCTTTTGCGGCGGTTACAGTCTTTTCCGTTAGTAGGGATATATTGATATTTTCTTTGCCTATATTTTTAAATGCAAATCGTTGTCCCAGACCCCCACGATATTGTCCTTTGCCTGCGGAGTTGGGAACCAAACACTTCTCAGTTACTCTAATTGGAATGTCATTTTCGAGTACTTCTATAGGTACATTAGCCACATTAGTTGGAAAACTCAGAACGTGCTCGCCATCAAGTCCAGGTCTTGCACCATATCCTCCATTGAGGAAAAAATACTCGACGTATTCTTCACCTTTATGGTTGCCATTAAGAACAATACACCAGCATGCACTGCCACAGTCTGCTTGTACTTTATCCGGAATGGCTTTAGCAAGCGCACCAAATACAACGGAATGTAGCATGTTACCTGTGATGTTGCGGGCACCTAAGGGAGCAGGTTTTTGAGCATTGAGCAAACTTCCTTCTGGTGCCCATACTTTGATGGGTTTGAAGGCGCCATCATTGTTGGGTACATCTGGACTAAAAGCACACTTGATAGGATAAGCCGTATATGCAAAAGTATAATTGAGTACCGCATTGATGCTTAATGGATGTTGTCCTGATGTGCCTGTATAATCTACAGATATATCACTTCCTTTTATTTCTATTTCTATCTCAAAATGACATCCGACTCCTTTACCATCGCCATCAGTGTCATAGGTGTATTTGTATATTCCGTCAGGTGAATTTGTAATGGCTTCACGCATTGCTTTTTCAGAGGCATCTATAATGAGATCCGATATCTCATCAAGACTTGACATATTGTTTTCATGCATGAGATGTTTAAGTGACTTTATACCTTGCGTGTTGGCGGCTATTTGTGCCCTTATGTCACCCAATGTCTGCCTTGAAGCCCTGACATTCTGCTCTATGATGTTGAACAAAGTCTGGTTAGGCTCTCCTTTATCATAAAGTTTTGTTGGAGGAACCATCAGACCTTCTTCATATAAATCTCTTGATCCTGCTCCCCACAAGACACCTCCCATGTCAGGAGAATGGGCTATTGTACCAATAAATCCGATTAATGTTCCACTTGAGAAGATGGGTGATACTATTCCTATATCGGGTTTGTGTCCAGCACATAGCCATGGATTATTGGTCATAACAACATCACCTTCAAACCATTGGTCTAAGGGAAAATAATCTTTTATCAATGCTTTAGTCAACATAGGTATGACACCAAGAAAAGAAGGTACAGATATACTTGATTGAGCTATGGCTCTACCTTTCTGATCCATTAACACGACCGCAAAATCATTAGACTCTCTGGTCACAGTTGAAAAAGATGTCCGCTGTAACGTCGTACCAGCTTCATCTACTATACTGATCAATCTCGACCAGAGTATACTGAGTGAAATTGAGTCTATTTTTTGGTGCACAAGTCCCATTAATGATCAGATCTAAATTAGTTAATAAAGTTAACTAATTTTTTCGATAGACGTTTTGTTTTCTAGTCTTAATGACGCCACAATTAATTAACCCAAAGCATCGTATCTTAGATGGTATAAATTGAATGCTTTGAAAGGAATCGTTTTCACTGAGTTTTTAGACATGGTTGAGCAAAAGTTTTGCTATGAAATGGTGGACCACATATTGTCATCATCACAACTCCCATCTAATGGCATATATACAGCTGTTGGGACATATCATCACAGTGAGATAGTACAACTTTTAACCAATCTATCAACCAAGACTGAGATAGAATCGGGCGTTTTATTGAAGGCTTTTGGAGCATACTTGTTTGAGACTTTTTTGACTCAGTATCCACATTTTTTTGCTGAGCATAAAAGAGCATTTAGTTTTTTGGAGTCAATCGATTCTCATATACATGTTGAAGTTCAAAAACTGTATCCTGAAGCCACGTTACCAAAGTTTACTACTTCACTGAATGAAGAAGGAAAGATGATCATGATCTATCAAAGTGAACGCAAGATGGCTGCTTTAGCAGAAGGACTAATTGAAAAGTCAATAGAGCATTATAATGAGAATTGTAGTATAGATATAGACAATATAAAAGAAGATGGAAGTGAGGTGAGATTTACGATTACGTGTCTATAAGATATGGAAGAGATCCAGCTGCTCCGGAAAAAACTCGAAAGAGAAAAACTTGCACGAAAACAAGCAGAATCTATACTTGAATCAAAGGCGGCCGAACTCTATGAGGCGAACAACGCACTCCATGCACTTAATGTTAATCTAGAAAAAGAAGTAAAAAATAGATCAAAACAACTTGCAGAAAGTGAAGAACAGTATAGATCCCTTGTCGAGCGATCAGCAGACATATTTTTCAATGTAGACGAAGATGGATTTTTCAGTTATATGAATGAGACCGGCTTATCTCGATTTGGTTATAAGGCGGATGAGATTATAGGCAGCAAATATGTAAAATTTGTACCGCCAGAATATAAGGATCGGGTTTATGAATATTACACAAAACTAAGGGAGGATAAAGTAGAGTCTGACTATTATGAGTTTCCAATCTTAAGTAAAGATGGTGTTCAATTTTGGATGGGACAAAATGTCACATTGATGTTTGATAAAGCAGGAAGCCCATATTATTCTGCAGTTGCTAGAGATATCACAAGACGCAAGAAGACAGAAACAGAACTTAAGAAAGCTCAAGTTGCACTGTCCAAGAGTGAAGTAAAATATAGAAGTGTAATTGAAAACATGGAATTGGGTTTGTTAGAAGTAGACCTCGACGGTGTAATCATAAAATCCTACGATCGCTTCAATGAAATGCTAGGATATCAAAAAGGAGAACTCGAAGGAAAAATAGCATATGATGTTTTAACTGCACCAGGTCATGAAGAGATCATAAGACGCCAAGAACAAAATAGAATAAAAGGTGAGTCTGGGGTATATGAAATGAAAATTAAAAGAAAGGACGGCACTTCTATTTGGGTATTGATAAGTGGTACCCCATATTCTGATGAGTCAGGGAAAATAGTAGGGACAGTAGGTATTCATTATGATATAACTAAAAGAAAGTTGCTGAGTGAGCAACTTAAAATTGCAAAAGAACAAGCCGTAAAAGCCCAACTCGCTGAAAAACAGTTCTTGGCAAATATGAGCCACGAGATTAGAACGCCACTCAATGCAATCATAGGAATGAGTCACCTCATGATTGATACTCGCTTGGATGAAGAGCAACGCGAGTATCTCTCTATATTGTCCAATTCTGCAAACATGTTGAAAAATCTGATTTCTGACATATTAGATATGTCTAAAATCGATGCAGGCACACTGGAGTTACAATCTAAGATTTTCAATATGTCAGAAGATATTGAAAACCTTGTAAAGACTTTTAGATTAAAGACGGAAGAGAAAGGAGTCGTGATTAGAGCACAAGTCGATCCTAAATTGAACAGACAGATCGTTGCTGACCGACAACTTCTCAATCAAGTCTTGCTTAATTTGATAAGTAACGCAGTAAAATTTACAGAAAAAGGTAGTATAGAGATAACTGTAGCAGTAACAGCGGATTTAGTATCAGAATACAAACTTTTGATTCAGGTGAAAGACACTGGCATTGGGATAGATGATAAAGAAGCAGTGTTAATATTCAAAGATTTTAAGCAAGCCAACAAAGAGATAAGGACGAAGTATGGTGGTACGGGCCTTGGCCTTACCATATCCAAAAAACTATTAGAACTAATGGATTCAGAACTTCGATTAGATTCAGTACTGGGGAAAGGGTCTACGTTTTATTTTGAATTACTAGTTGGCAAAAGTGATCTTGATGTTAATGAGATCAAGAACGATAAAAGCCAAAAGTTGTTAGAAGGGCTTGAAGAAAAGATGATTTTGGTGGTGGAGGACAATGAATTGAATGTTAAATACCTTACACGCTTGTTAGAAAAATGGAAGCTTCAATATCATGTATCTGGTAATGGAGAAGAGGCTACTAATTATTATAGAGAAAATCATGCAGACATAATTCTAATGGATTTGCAGATGCCAGTTATGGATGGATTTGAAGCTACTAAGATTATCAGAGAGATGAACACATCTAAATCGATTGTACCGATCATCGCACTGACAGCGTCAACGTTTTTATCAAAGAAGCAAATGGCAGAAGATGCCGGGATGACGGACTTTTTGTCTAAACCTTTTACACCAGATGAGCTTAGTGAAGTGCTTTCTAATTACCTTTTACTTGAGACCAATGAATATAAGAAAACATCCGATGCTTTTGTATACAATAAGCAGCTAGATACGTCATACCTGTTAATGGCATATGATGATGATGTGGCATACGCCAGCGATATGTTTGATACATTTTTAGAAATTGTAAATGATGAAAAAGAGAAATTAAAAGATGTATTACTTTCAAAAGATAAAGACGAGATCGGACGACAATTGCATAAGATGAAACCTATATTTAGAATGGTGGGTGTTCCTAAGATTTCATTAATGATCGAATCTATGGAAAGCATGGTAAGTGATGGCTCTATAGAACTACTAAGTAATGAGTATAACAATCTTGAATTAAAGATTGATGGCGCACTACCAGTAATAAAACAAGAGGCTGAACGATTGAGGCTATTTAAAAATAAGATCAATGAATGAACGCATAACTTGTATTATAATTGAAGATGAAATAATGGCCAGAAAGTCATTAGAAAAGCTATGCGAGAAGTCAAACGATCTCAACCTAATTGAAAGTTTTGAGACAGCAGAATTAGCCAAGCAATACTTAGAAGAATCAAATGCCGATCTTCTTCTTCTTGATATTGAAATGCCAGGAATGAGTGGAATAGAATTACTTGACAATATTCCATATATTCCACAAGTTATCTTCACCACTTCTAACAAAGAGTATGCATATGATGCGTACGAATATGACGTCACTGACTTTTTGAAAAAACCAATTACACAAGCTAGATTCTTAAAAGCAATTGAAAAAGCGATCGATCGTAATCGTCGATTGAACTCAATCGCCATCTCAAGTGCTGAACATGAGATGTATGTAAAGGCAGATAAGAAATATATACGTATACCAGTTGATTCTATTCAATATTTTGAAAATGTTGGTGACTATGTTAAAGTGGTAAGCGACATCGGTGCTCATGTAATCTATGGAAGCTTGAAGTCTATCGATCAACGGATCACTCATCCAAGATTTCTCAAAGTCCATAGATCTTTTATTGTCAATCTTGGCAGAGTAGTCGATATAGAAGATAACACTTTGGTTATAGATCAAAAAGTAATTCCGATAAGCAGAGCACATAAGCCTATTCTAATGAGAAGCATAAACTTACTTTAACAACACACAATAGACGCCTACTTTACAGCTTAGTGTCGCAATGACATCTATCTTACAATTTAGAAAATTAGCTCTTCCAAAAAAGGAGTAAACCTCACCAAAAAACGAAAAGCCAACTGCCTTTTCTCTTTTCTAATTGACCTTGCAGTCATAATCAACAAAGTAACAATAGAACGATATAATCTTAATAACCCAAAACAAAAAGTACAATTATGTGTGGAATAATGGCATATGTAGGAAATAAGCAAGCTTTTCCAATTTTAATCGACGGCCTTAAGCAACTTGAATATAGAGGATATGATTCTTCAGGCGTAGCCGTCATGAATGGCTCTTTGAGCCTTTTAAAAACTGAAGGTAAAGTAAATGATCTTATTCGATATAGTAAATCCAGAAAAACAGATGGAAACATTGGCCTCGGTCATACACGATGGGCAACACATGGTGCACCAACAGATAAGAATGCTCATCCTCATCAATCTCAGAGTGGCAAGTTAACAATGGTGCACAATGGTATCATCGAAAACTATGAATCACTGAAATCAATGTTGTTGGATTGTGGATATACTTTTACATCTGACACAGACTCAGAAGTGTTGGTTCAACTTATCGAGTGGTACATAGAGAGATATGAAATTTCTTTAGAAACTGCTATGAGTCGCGCATTACAAGATGTTGAAGGAAGTTTTGCAATTGTTCTATTTGATTTAGATAACCCCTCTAAGCTTTTGGTAGCACGTCGGCAGAGCCCATTGATCATCGGAGTAGGTAATAATGAGTTCATCATCTCCTCTGATACAATGACGCTCGCCGACTATACCGATCAAGTGATTTATCTTGAAGAAGATGTTGTGGCTATTTTGGATGCTTCAGGTGCTTCTTCCTTTAGTACACTTCAAGAACAGAAGACTTATCAAGAGATTATACAGATAGAAACTCAATCACTTAAGTTAGATAAAGGAGAATACGACACTTTTATGCTCAAGGAAATATATGAACAAAGCAAGAGTGTAGAAAGAACATTGAGTGCACGGTTAAACTCAAACAATGGAATAGTTCAATTTAGCAATGATATAACTGAGATCATAAAGCAGACAGATAGAATTATAATCACTGCATGCGGGACATCATGGCATAGTGGTTTGGTTGCAGAATATCTTTTTGAAAAATATGCTCGTATAAATGTTGAAGTAGAATATGCTTCTGAGTTTAGATATAAGAATGCCATATTAAGTGAACGAGATCTGGTCATCGGGATTTCCCAAAGTGGCGAGACAGCAGATACTATAGCAGCACTAGAGATTGCTAAAGCAGGTGGTGCCAAGACACTTGCAGTAGTCAATGGGGTTAATTCTTCCATTGCTCGTATGGTAGACGAAGTTCTATATCTCAATGCTGGTCCAGAGATTGGAGTGGCTTCCACAAAAGCATTCACTAGTCAATTGACTGCTGTGCTTTTGTTGACTGTAGCATTTTCAAAAGTGAGCGGTACCGTGTCATTATCTGAACGTAAAGCAATGACTTCTGAGTTGCTAAAACTGCCTTCATATATTGAGGAAACACTTCACCTTTCTAAAGAAATATCTGGGATAGCATATGACTTGATGGACTACACAAGTACGCTTTTTCTGGGTAGAGGTATGTCTTTTCCAATTGCAATAGAAGGAGCACTTAAGTTAAAGGAGATATCATATATACATGCAGAAGGATATCCAGCAGGAGAGATGAAGCATGGACCAATAGCACTAGTAGATGATCTGATGCCTGTCATAGCTATAGCGAGTAATGATGATTCGCTTGCTAAACTAATAAGTAATGTACAAGAAGTAAAAGCGAGAAAAGCGAAAGTCTTGATTGTTAAGAATAAAAGTACAGTCATACCAAATGACTTAGCAGAATATATAATTGATATACCTGATTGTCCAAGTTATCTAAATCCCATCCTGCAAAGTATACCGTTACAATTGTTGTCATACTATATCGCCTCATTAAAAGGATGTAATGTAGATCAACCGAGAAATCTTGCGAAGTCTGTGACTGTTGAATGATCAACTCTTTTATGACAAATCTCAAGCTATAGTTGTTAAACTTGATTGACAAAATATGCAACTATAATTGGAGATTAAGCTATTCTATATTTGAGACATAATAATGACATGAAATTGTGAGCAAAAATCGACAACTCAGCTAACTTGTAGCACTTACATTTTAATTATAACATTTCTTTCATCGTCGAGGTAAAAGCTAGCGTTTATACCGATGATGATCGTGCTTTCTTTTTCCTCAACAATAGCCGGGCCATAAAGATTTTCGTTCGGAGTTAGACTATACCGATCATATACAGGGCATTCTAGATAGCCAGTTTCTTGAAAGTAAACTGAGCGATGACCTTTTAAAGCTTCTGCTTTGTCTAAGGCATCTGATTTTTGTACTAAATGAATATCAGGTGTTTGTCCTTTTACTTGGACTCTCCATGTGACCATCTCAAGTGGGACGTCTGAAATAGTTCTACTATATCTTAAAGTGTACTCCGCATTAAATCTATTAGTTATCTCTTCTATGTGTGATTCTGAAAGCATGCCATCTGGAACGTCGATTGTAATCTCATGTCCTTGACCTTCATAGCGCATATCCACGACTCGCGATATTTCTTGATTTGAATCTGAGTCATTATTCGAGACAAATGCTGCACCAAGTTCGGTCATGTTATTTAGAAAGCTGTTGACTTCATTCCATTCGAGTTCCTTTAGCAGAGCGATATGACTATGAATTTTTTCAAATGCAACAGGAGAAACTAAAAAGCCCAGAGCAGAGGTAACACCAGCACCTACAGGAATGACCATGGCTGGTGCATTCAAGAGTCTTGCAACTCCAAATGCATGAACAGGCCCTGCACCACCAAACGCCATCATACTAAAGTGTCTTGGATCCATTCCCTTTTCTAATATATGCACCCTTGCGGCATTGGCCATGTTTTCATTTACAATCCGATGTATGCCCATAGCTGCTTCTTCAATTGAGATACCCAGAGGGATGGCTATAGTTTTGCGTATTTGTTCTTCAGCTTTTTTGCGACTGAGTTTCATAGTACCACCAAGGAAATAGTCTTCATTAAGATAACCCAATACAAGATCTGCATCTGTAACAGTAGCGTCAGTACCACCGAGATTATAACAGGCTGGCCCTGGAGTAGATGAAGCACTATCTGGACCAACTGTAAGAAGGCCTAATTCATTAACTCTTGCGATACTTCCACCGCCAGCACCGATCTCAATCATATCGATGACTGGAATCCTCACAGGAAGGCCGCTACCTTTTTTAAACCTTTTTACCCGACCTGCTTCAAAGTGATGAGTGATCTCTGGTTTGCCATCATGTATCAGAGAAGCCTTAGCAGTTGTACCACCCATGTCAAAACACAACAGGTTTTTATAATTCAACTTGTTGCCTATAAATACGCCAGCCATCGACCCTCCAGCAGGCCCAGATTCTAATAGATGAATGGGTGTTTTGATCGCACCTTCTAGAGTTGTCAGACTACCGTTAGAAATCATTATGAGTAGTTGACCATTGAAATTTTTAGCAGTTAGTCGATCTTTTAATTTATATAAATATTGGTCTGTTAAAGGTTGGACATAAGCATTCATGGCCGTCGCAGAAGAACGTTCATACTCCCTTATCTCTGGCATAATATTGGATGACAGTGACACACTTACACCAGGGTGATGATCAGCGATGTATTTTCCAATTACTTGTTCATGGCCTACATTAGCAAACGAATTTAGGAGACATACTGCAACAGCTTGTACTTCTTCTTTCTCAATGAGATTACTTATGGATGATAACTCATTGTGATGAATAGGCGTAACTATGTTTCCATGAGTATCTACTCTTTCTGTTATACCAATTCTCAAATTTCTTCCGACAAGCGGCTCGGGCATAGTTAGAAAAAGATCGTAGATATCGTATCTTAACTCGCGTCCGATCTCTAGCACATCTTCAAATCCCTTAGTTGCAATTAATGCGGTTTTAGCACCCTTTCTTTCTATGATAGCGTTGGTCACGAGTGTAGTGCCATGCACAATTGTATCTACTTTAGATATATCTAAATCAAATCTCCTTTCTAATTCTTCAATCCCATTAAAAATCCCTTCTGTGGGATCAGGATATGTTGTAAGCGACTTGGCAAAAAAGATTCCTTTTGCACCTTTATTATAAAGTACAAAATCTGTGAACGTGCCTCCTATGTCTATTCCTATTTTCAATTTTGAATGATTGAATTTTGATTAATTGATTATTTCTTTTTGGAATTCTTTCTGGCTCTGGCCATTACTTTTACGATTTCCGTCATTTCTTTAGTTAGAGAAGTGTGCTTTTCTTTGTCATATGTGAAAATATTAGACTCTTCAATTAGTTCAAGCCAAAAGAATTCATCTCCTTGTTCAACTACAATGCTTAATTTTGAAAAGATCTCAGCTTGTGACCTTTCCCTACATGCTGCTCTATAATTTGCTGCTCCTGATGTACTTGAACGGATTAATTGACGACATATAATTCTTGCCGATTCATTTTTCTGGATACTTTCAGAAAATATAATTGTATCAATCGCAAGTTGTTTTGTTCTTTTTTTGAATATTTCAGCAAATTCTATTTTATCCATTTACTTACTCAATTACTCAATTACTCAATTACTGATTAATGATACTCCTCCCCACCACTCACATTCATGGCTTCACCTGTTATATATGATGCTTGATCAGAAGCAAGGAAAGCTACAGCCTTTGCTATATCTTCTACCATTCCAGTTCTGCCAAGCGGATTTTTATCTTTAATTGCTTGTAAATATGTATCGTAATCTTGTCCTAACTTCTCGCTGAAAAATTTGTTCTGCCAGTGTCCTAATCCAGTTGTAATATGATTGGGACAAACAGCATTGACTCTTATTCCAAATGCTCCTAATTCAACTGCGTTAGATCTTGTAAGACCTACCATACCATGTTTAGAAGCGGTATATGCTGCTGCAAATGGAAATCCTGACTTCGCAGCTTGACTAGCAATGTTGATTATAGCTCCTCCGCCATTTTCTTTCATGTGTATAGCTGCATGTTTAGAACATAGAAATGCTCCTTTCAAATTGACATCTAATACAGCGTCCCAGCTTTCTGATTTGAATTCTGTAAATGGTTCCATGATGTAGCCGACACCTGCATTATTGATCATGATGTCAAGGTCACCCATTGCTTTAATAGTCTCTTTTACTAAATGATTGACTTGATCTTCAGATCTTACATCACATGCTATTGCTACCGCTTTGACACCATGTGCTTTAGCTGCATCAACAATTTCTGTCATTTCATCAGTTGTACCGATATGCTCTTCAGAAAAATTGTCTCCTTTGGCACTTCCGATATCAGTGATAACAACATTACATCCTTCTTGAGCCAGCAGCATGATGATGGCTTCACCTATACCACCTTTTCTTCCTGAGCCTGTTACAATCGCTGTTTTACCATTAAGTTGGTACATAAATATTCTAATTTGTTAAGCACATTGCTCTGAAACTATAAATATTGGATTGTCTGCAAACTCTTGAAACTCTGCAGCTACTTTTTGCATTGTTTCTGAACCTACTTCTTCTCCAAGCTTATCCATATCATTGACCTCGATTACTTCGCAGTATTGATAGGGTGATTTTTCTTCAGTTCCCATAAGATTGCCGAGACGATATACTTTAAAGTCATTGACAGATACTAACCCTTTAACAGTTGGAACATCAGTGGATTGCGCCCATTGCTCATATGCTTCTTTTGAAGCTTCATCTTTAAGGTTAAACAGTACTACTAATGCTGCCATATTGAATAATTGAAAATTTGAATAATCTGATTTACTAATTTCTGACTGAAAGAAATTCTTTGCTTCTAACTTTTATTAATCCTTGCACAGAATTGAGAATTATACTGGCTCCTTTATCTATAAGCGCCTGTGCTTGCTCACTTGTTCCTGCTACAGTTCCAAACCATTTTCCAGATGCGAGAATGGTAGCGAAGATATCATCAAGCATTTTTTTAACTTCGTCATGACCCGGTCCATCGTAATAACCCATGGACATTGCAAGATCTCTTGGGCCTATTATAAATCCATCAACACCATCTAAGGCACACATGTCTTTAAGATTCTTGACACAATCTAAAGTTTCTATCTGAGGCATAACCAGTGTTTGGCTATTAGCAAACTGAACATATTCTAATTGAGACATCTCGCCCTGCATATAGTCGGATGCCCTTACTGGACCTAAGCCTCTTTTTCCAATTGGTGGATACTTGATTGATTCAATTAGAATCTTTACATCATCTACTGTATCTATCGTTGGCATCATAACACCCATCACTCCGGCGTCCATATATTGTAATATTAATTTTGGGTCAACACTCCTTATACGTGCTAATGGTGTGCAATCTCTTAACTCACATGCGCGAACCATATTAGTTACATCGGAGATTGAGATGCCTCCATGCTCCCCATCGATCATATAGAAATCAAAGTTATTCAGACCGATGTATTCACAGATTACTGGATCTGTAGTTGGCGAGATGACCCCCCACCCAGCTTTTCCTTCTTCAATTCTTTTTTTAAGTTTATTCTCCTTCATAGCTACTAATGCTTTCTTATTGAATCGCTTCGCCTCTTGCGATTTTATCTCGAACAAAATTCATTAGACCTCCTGCGCGTTCGACATCAGCTACAAATGGAGCTGCTGGCAATGACTGAAATGAGTTGCTATTAGTCAGATTGGTGATAAGTCCTGTATCTGGATTATACTCTAATTCATCTCCAGTACTACATCCTTTTGATATATCCTTGCAAGTGACAAAAGGTAAACCATAGTTAATGGCATTTCTAAATTGTAATCTTGCAAAGCTATCCGCAAATACAGCTTTGATTCCAGCGCCCATCAATCCTGCAATAACATGTTCTATGCTTTTGCCGCCACCGGCAAAGTTATGAGCAGCAACTATGAATGTATAACCTTGATCTTTAAACCCTCCTTCTTTGTTGAACTCTTCTTTTACGCCTGCCATGACCCACTTGCTATTTTCAACAGGATCTATAGGGGATACCCAATATTCTTGGATAATGATATTGTACGCCATTACATAGTCGTCAGCCACCCAGCATTTTCCTCTTATCATAATTTGTTTTTTTAATTATGTTGTTAGTTCTTTAAAAACTCGTGCGGCTGATTCTGCAGCTCCTTCTATTCCTCTTGATGCACGAGCAGTATGCTCTCCAGCGAAATGCACATTGCCCGCCGGTCTAATCATGTCTTCAAATAAAGAAGCTTGCCCAACACCAAATTCTGCGTAAGCACCTTTATTATATCTATATTTCCCCCAGTTATGTGTACCGACATATTCTAAATGACCTTCTGTCGCTGGTCGTATTTCTTTGAGTTTATTAAGGGTATAATCAGCAGTTTCTTTGTCAGATTTTGTATCAAAGAATGATGTTCCCTTTCCATTAACCCAACAGACAAGTTCATATTGATCTGGATGGGCGCTTGCATTCATTACACGTTCTAAAGGTGAGTCTGTCCACATATCTACATGATATCCGTCGTCTTCCCAGTAATACTTTGTTGGTTTTAGATGAATCTGTGTGATGAGTGTATAGTTGAGTTCTTGAATTGCTTTTTTCTGTTTAGCATTTGTTGACAAACTCAATTCAACATCACGAAGTGTTGAAAAAGGAAGCGTCGATACAACCGTGGCCGCACTATAGGAAGTGCCATCCTCACAATTGATGGTGACTCTAGATTTGCTATCAGTCATAG
>CAZRXJ010000013.1:0-13446 GCA_964604025.1 uncultured Saprospiraceae bacterium
GCTTAGAGACATGGGACTGTTGCCCGACAATGCTTGCTATAGTTTGGTGATGGGGGTCATGGGCGGCATACCAGCGACTCCAGAAAATCTTCTACATCAGATTAAGCAAGTACCCGAAGGATCTTTCTGGCAAAGTATCTCCATCAGCAGAAAGCAATGGCAATTGTCAGGTATAGCTGCATCTATGGGAGGAAACTTTAGAGTTGGACTGGAGGATAACTTTTATCTCCCATCAGGTGAAATGGCAAAATCCAATGGAGAACTTGTCGAAGCAGGAGTTACTCTTGCAAGGTCTATCGGAAGAGAGATTGCAAGTATCAGTGACGCGCGAGAAATGCTTAATATTCCATTGAGAGATTAACAAATTATGAAGTCAGTACTAATAACAGGAGGTTCAAGTGGTATAGGATATGAAATGTCTAAAATCTGGGCGCAAAATGGTTACACGCTCTACTGGATATCAAATGACATTAGGGAACTGGAAAAATCCAAAGAACTTATCCAAAAAGAGATACCCAATGTTACAGTACATAGTTTAGATAAAGATCTCACCGAAGAAAACGCTGCACAGGAGATTTTTGACTGGCAACAGAAATTGGGCTCAGTAGATGTCTTAATAAACAATGCAGGATTTGGTACCTATGGATATGTCAATGACATAGATGTCAGCAAGGAACTATCTATGATACAACTGAATGTTGTGGGGCTTTATAAAATGACGAGGCTTTTTCTTGCAGAAATGGAATCCAGAAATGAGGGAACGATTATCAATATATGTTCTAATACTTCATTTCAACCTGTGCCAAGAATGGTCACTTATGCAGCGACTAAGGGGTTCGTATCTCAGTTTTCAAGAGGGCTGCAGTCAGAACTAGAAATTAAAAGATCTAAAGTTAGGGTTATGACCATCTGTCCGTCTGCGATAAGAGATACACCATTTAGGCAAAAACTTTCAAGTGACATTAAAACTTTCGATGGACTAGCATATACAACAGCTCTTGAAGTAGCCCAAGACACTTGGAAGGGATTTCAAAAAAGAAAGTCCTTTGTTGTTACTGGAAGAAAGATGCGTATCCTTTATGCTTTTCGCAATCTAATACCATATTCAATTGAACAATCACTCGTAAAGAAAGAAACGGAGAGGGCTTAATTAGTATTCACAAGTAATAAATTTTGCAGTAAAAGAATCCTAGTACAGTCAAATACTATGAATCGGCGAATTTCAGGTCGTCTTTCAATTCAAAATGAAATAATCAATTTCTCCATTTTATATGCCGTAACCTAAATAATGAGGTAACTAGAAATTAAATTTGTTATATTTTTTACCCACCTTCTCTATAGCTAAAGCGGGCCATTAAACCAGAGGTTACAAACATTTCGAAACTATCGGCACTTTCCTCTTGAATTACTCTAATTTAAAGGAATAGTACAGTTTTATCCTTTGACTATTTCCTTCTTTAGATGAGTATCTAAGAATGTCATAATCTCACTCCAACCTTTAATTTGATTTTCCTTTTTTCTAAATCCATGTCCTTCATCTGGAAACAACACATATTCAACTGGAACACCGCTGGCTTTAATTCCTGCAACCATTTCATCCGACTCCACTTGTAATACCCGCGGGTCTTGAGCACCTTGTAATACAATGACAGGATTTTTGACTTGGTCAGCATGAAACAATGGAGAGATATTATAAAGTCTCGTAGAGTCAGCAGTATTTGGGTCACCCATTTCCAGATACAATGCTTCTTTAAATGACCCCCACCATGGCGGAATACTTTTTAAAGTTCTCAGCCAATTGGTCACCCCAAATATGTTTACTCCCACTTGAAATTCATCAGGAGTATGAGTCATAGCTCTCATAGTCATGTATCCACCATATGAACCACCCAATATTCCAATTTTATCTGCGTCTACAAAATCCATGGCAGCCAGATACTTCTTTCCTTCGATCACATCTTTCAAGTCAACATCACCATGCTTCTGATCATCCATTTGAAAGAATGTTTTTCCGTATCCACTACTTCCACGATTATTTACACAAAGTACAGCATAGCCGTGATTCACTAAATACTGATATAACGACGAATAATTGAGTCTTGTCTGACCTCCAGGCCCTCCATGCACTTGGATGATACCAGGAACTTTATCGGAAGCATTTGCATTCTGCGGTTTATATAATATAGCAGGTATCTCAAGTCCGTCATATGATTTGAATCTTACCACTTCGCCCTTAACAAGGTCTTCTTTTGCAATTGACTCACTTAAAGTGTTGGTCATTTTCTCAACATTACCTGATTCAAAATCATAAATAAACAAATCACTAGGAGCATCAGACCCGCCTGCATACAACGCCATCTTAGATTCGCTTTTAGCTATACTGACATTAGTAATTTCTTTATCGCCAACATCTGGTGACGGTAGCAGCTCATTAGATTCTGTATTCATAATTTCAATTGCAGTTTTGCCATCTTGGTTGATTCCAGATATTCTATATTTTCCAGATTCAGAAAAATAGGTATACCATATATCCCAGGGCTTTTCTAATTTCTTATTTTTTGATTGCTCGTTAATATCATAAGCTACTAAATATTGAAATTCGCTTCCTTCATCAGTGGTATAATAAAGTGATCCTCCATCAACACTAAAGTCTGCGATACTATGACCAGCATTAGACTCATTGATTTTAGTTTCAATATTTGCCTCTCTATCATACAAGAATAAATCTGAATCATTGGTATTAACAGATTTAGTCAGCGCTAAATATCTTTTGTCTCTTGATATACCTCCTACATTCTTGCCATCATTATTTTCAAATATTCTTTGTGAAGTGAAATTAGATATATCCATCTCATACATGTCAAAAAACTGAGGATTGCGTTCATTACTTGTATAGAAAAAACTCTTTTCATCATGCGCCCAACCAGCAAACCCCGCTTTTGCTCCAACAGTTGGGGTAAGATCGCTAGTAGATCCATCTTCTTCACGTAAAAAGATATGATCGATCTCATCACCATTATTATCACTTAGATACAAGATTCTATTATCACTTGGAAAGAACGATATAGGTCTTATCGTTTTATCTTCAGACGATGTAAGTGCTACACGTTCTCCTGTACTTAAGTCCAATGTATAAGCATTGAAGATCCCGCTTTTATTACTACCTATTAACAATTGCGATTCATCATGAGAAAATGAGCTTCCAAAAACTGATTCATTATCCATGAATTGATCTATGGTATATTGCTGCACTTTCTTAACTGTATCAGTGCCTTCCTTACAACTACAAAGCACTGTTATAATCGATATAATAACAAATAGTCGTATTATCATGTCTGAAATATTTTTGGTATCAATTCTAAATGTACAAAATAAGAGTTTATCAACTTCTATGAGCGTCATATCTTACCAAAGGTCATCCACTGTGTTTGTGGGTTAAAACCAATGATGCTTCAGAGAGGCAAGGTTGTTCCTAATGCTAAAGGAGTCGTACTCGAATTAGGTATAGGATCAGGGCTCAATATACCATACTATAACATAGACAAAGTGGATCACTTGATTGGGATAGATCCAACTCCAAACCATAAGACACTAAAGACTGCCATTGATCATACATCATTATCCACTGAGATGATATTTGAATCTGCTGAAGAGTTGCCAATGGAAGAAAATTCGATAGATTCTGTCGTCTGCACCTATACGCTTTGTACCATTCCCAACATAGAGCAAACTTTGGAGCAATGCAGAAGAGTTTTAAAAGATCAAGGTCAATTTCTATTTGTAGAGCATGGGATCGCTCCAGACGAAAGAGTGCGTAAAATTCAAAACAGAATCAATCCAGTATGGAAAAAGCTCGCTGGTGGATGTCATCTAAATCGTGATATCCCAGCGTCTTTAGAAAAACATGGTTTTAAAATAAGAAATATAGAATCAATGTATCTCCCAGGCTGGAAACCAGCCACTTGGAATGTGTGGGGAAGTGCTCTTCCATCATAAATTTTCACAAATGAATAAAACACTGCATCCTGACTTTCTAAATCACTTGACTCATAAGAGTAAAGAACTTCAAGCTTTGTATAAATCAGTCAGATCTTTAATAATTGAGATCTATCCTGAAGGAAATGAATTGCTCTATAGGACGCATGCATTGACATCAGTTTACACGACTACACTAAAACTTTCTGACGCTTATTGTCACATTCCTATTTACAATGAGCATTTGAACCTCGGATTCAACTATGGAACTTCTCTTGAAGACTCTAAAGGATTGTTACAAGGAACAGGAAAATCAATAAGACACGTTCCCATAAAATCTAAAGAAGATTTAGAAAATGAGGATCTGAAGATTCTTATTGCAGATGCAGTTGCACATTCGATCACCCATCAGAAAGCGGCAGCCAAAGAAAAGGGCGTTGTTGTTTCAAAGATTAAAAAATAATTTTTTCTAATTGACAAATAGTCTTATATCGCATGAATAAAGGATATATTACAAAGGGCATCTGGTGCAAGGCCAGCTCTCAAGTTAAAACTTCTCTACCCACTCCCGTGCATTAACAAATGCTTGAATCCATGGGCTGATCAAATCATTTCTATCACTTGGATAATGAGCCCAGTTCCATTTGAAAATAGATCGTTCTATATGAGGCATAGTGGCGAGATGCCTACCGTCTTTGCTACAGATCATCGCTGCATTGTAGTCACTTCCATTAGGATTAGATGGATAGGCATCATATGTGTAGGTTGCAGCAATATTATAGTTGGATTCTTTCTCTGGTAAAACAAACTTTCCTTCTCCATGAGATATCCATACACCAAGGTTAGACCCCTCAAGATTAGAAAGCATCACGGAGTTGTTCTTTAGGATATCGACAGATGTAAACGCACTTTCGTGTTTTTTAGAATCATTATAAGTCATCTTCCCTTTCTTTGTGTGTTCTGGGTTAATCAAGTCCAACTCCATAAAGAGTTGACAGCCATTGCATATACCTACACTCAATACATCCTTGCGAGCAAAAAAATTGTCGAAGGCCTTCTTTGCATATTCATTATAAAGCACAGCACCAGCCCATCCTTTGGCAGATTCTAAAACGTCAGAATTAGAAAAACCTCCGACCGCACCTAAGAATTGGATATCTTCCAATGTCTCACGGCCTGTCATCAAGTCAGTCATGTGTACATCACGGACATCCCAGCCAGCGAGGTACATGGCATGTGCCATCTCCCGCTCAGAGTTACTACCCTTCTCTCTTAAGATAGCTGCTTTAGGTCTTGGCTTCTTTTGATCTATAATTGGAAGTTGTCCATGATGCCATTGAGGGAAATTATAATCAAGTGGTTGACTCTTATAATTGTTATAGCGCTCCTTAGGAAGAGTTCCTGCGGTCTGATTTTTATCAAGGAGATAAGAAGTCTCATACCACACATCTCTCATCTCTTCTACGTCAAATTGAAAAGTATCACTGTTGTGTATAATAGAAAGCATAGCATCGTCTTTTACCATTCCAATTCTCTGAAATAATATACCATGACCATTCAAAATATCTCCTAGCTCTTCAGAAGCAGCTTGTATGATTAGACCAGGCGCTTCTGATAAAAGCAACTTGACGACATCTTCTTCCCCAATATAACTCAAGTCTATATCTGCGCCCAAGTTGTTGTCCGCAAAACACATTTCCAAAAGGGTGGTTATCATGCCTCCACCAGAGATATCATGTCCTGCAACTATGTGCTTATCAAGTATAAGCTGTTGTAGCACATTAAACACTTTGATAATAGAATTAGCACCGATGGTGTCCGGACAAGAAGCGCCTACTTCATTAAGCGTCTGAGCAAATGACGAACCACCCAGTGCGTATGAACCATCAGATAAATCGATATAATATATATCTCCTTTGCCTTTTTGAAATACGGGCTCTATAACTTTTGTAATATCTATACAATGACCAGTCGCCGAGATAATCACAGTACCAGGCGATAATACATCACCATCTGGATACTTCTGCTTCATAGAAAGCGAATCCTTGCCTGTAGGTACATTAATACCGAGATCAATTGAAAAATCAGATATTGCTTTTACAGCATTGTACAATCTTGCATCTTCTCCATCATTTCGACATGGCCACATCCAGTTAGCAGATAGAGATATGGATTTGATACCGTCTTTCAAAGGTGCCCAGATGATGTTGGTCAGCGATTCGACGATGGACAATCTTGATCCCGCAGCTGGATCTATAAGACTCGATGCTGGGTCATGTCCAATGGAAGTTGCGATACCATGATTAGAATCGTAGTCTAATGCCATGACGCCACAATTGTTGAGTGGTAGTTGTAGAGGGCCGACACACTGTTGTTTTGCAACTCTACCTCCGACGCATCTGTCTACTTTATTAGTCAACCAATCTTTACATGCTACAGATTCTAATTTTAAAATATTCTTTATATAAAATTCCAATTGTGACTTTTTGTATGGGATATCTGAATATTGACGATTGATGGTAGCGTCTTCCATGATAGTCCTAGGAGAACTACCAAACATATCACTCATCGCTAGGTCCATTGGCTTCTCGCCATTAGTCCCAGATTGAAATGTAAATCTATCATCGCCAGTCACTATCCCAACGGGGTACATCGGCGATCTCTCCCTTTCTGCAATTCTTCTAAGTAGTGCAGCATCGTCTTTGGCAATAACAAGGCCCATTCGTTCTTGTGATTCATTGCCTATGATCTCTTTAGCAGAAAGTGTAGGATCTCCAACAGGCAACTTATCCAAGTCAATCTTTCCTCCAGTATCTTCTACAAGTTCTGATAAACAGTTTAGATGCCCACCTGCTCCATGATCATGTATCGAAACAATTGTGTTTACATCATTTTCAACCATTCCTCTGATGGTATTTGCAACTCTTTTTTGCATTTCAGGATTGGATCTTTGAACGGCGTTGAGTTCTATGCCTGCGCCAAAAGCTCCAGTGTCGGCTGATGATACAGCAGCACCACCCATACCGATCCTATAATTATCACCTCCCAAGACAATGATCTCATCACCCTTAGATGGTTCATCTTTGAGTGCTTGATCAGCTTTGCCATACCCGATACCTCCAGCCATCATGATGACCTTGTCATATCCCAACATCCTATCCTCTTCCTTGTGCTCAAAAGTTAAGACTGATCCAGCGATAAGAGGTTGTCCAAACTTATTTCCAAAATCCGATGCTCCGTTAGACGCTTTAATTAGAATGTCAATCGGTGTCTGGTACAGCCATTTGCGTGGGCCGACTTTTTGTTCCCATGAACGATCTTTAGTCAATCTACTATATGCAGTCATGTATACAGCAGTTCCCGCCAATGGCAATGATCCTTTGCCCCCTGCTAATCTATCTCTTATCTCTCCTCCCGATCCTGTAGCGGCGCCACTAAAAGGTTCGACTGTTGTTGGGAAGTTATGTGTCTCCGCTTTGAGCGAAATGACAGATTGGAATTCTGTCTTTTTATAAAGTGATGGTATATCAGGTCGCTCTGGGGCAAATTGTTTAACCTTTGGGCCTTTTATAAATGCAACATTGTCTTTGTATGCAGAGACAATGTCATTAGGATTTTCTTTAGAAGTTTTCTTTATTAATTTGAAAAGTGAAGTTTCCTTTTCGACTCCATCAATTATAAAAGTACCATTGAATATCTTGTGTCTACAGTGTTCACTATTAACTTGAGAAAAACCAAAAACTTCTGAATCTGTCAAAGGCCTTCCAATCCTTCTAGCGACATCTTCTAAGTACGATACTTCATCTTCACTTAGAGAAAGTCCTTCTTGACTATTGTAGGAGCTGATATCTTCTATAGGTTGTACCGCTGCAGGACTTATATCAATGTCAAATATCTTTTGGTCCAACGCTTCATATTTCTGAGCTACCATTGGATCAAAAGAAACATTTGCGTCAGCGGGATAAAACTCTTCTATCCTCTTGACACTTGTGATGCCCATGTTCTGAGTGATCTCCACCGCGTTAGTTGACCAGGGTGTCACCATAGCTGCACGTGGTCCGACAAAAGAAGAATTGATGGCCTCTTGATTAAGCATCGTGCGCCCACCAAACAGCCATACCAACTTGGCTTCATCTTCCTTCACTACAGCTTGATCAACATGAATGGCGAAAATCTTGTCTGAAGGTGTTCCAAAAAATAAAATCATATGATGATTTACGATGATATGAGAAGCCGCAAAGGTCAGTTAATTTTATGAGGTGGCTAAGTCAGAGAAGGATTTTATTGTTTGAAAGTTAGTATTCTGAAATACTCGAGATTATTCTTATCGGATCAGGATCAATCTCGCCTATAAAACATTGATTCACGATACAAACTAATACCTTGTTTATCAAAGTATTAAATACTTGATTGTGCGCTCAATGTTGAAATACTGCTCCTACGTGAAGTATAATAATATCAAGCATAAGTATAAAGACACGCTCAACATTGAGATGGACGAGTTAGATTTGGAACAACAAGATCAGTTAAGATTTATGGATAGGAAGTTGAGACCATTATTGTTGATCATACCATTTGTCATCAACATAAGTTGTCAGAACAATCCTCATGGAAATTGGGACATAAAGAATGGTGAGATGGTACATGATCTGGATAATTCTAATTCTACTGGAGCACAACAATATTGGAGCACTTTCTACAATCTCTTCCCTCAAGCTCCTATTGATCAATATGTCCATGGATTTAAGTTATGGACAGATGGCCCACTTGGTGAGATGGGTGGTCTGAGCAGTATAGATACGCAAAATAAGAGTTGGTTACTTGATATAGATACAGATGATATGAATCTTGACTCTAAAAACAAGGAACACATCGAAGTGTATATGCATACATTGATCCATGAATATGGTCATCTTATCACACTTAACTATGAACAGATAGAACCTACCCTTGATGAGGTGCAAAACAACGAAAAGGGATATCTAACCAGTGAAGGTTATGCACGACCGAACAGTTATCTCGCAGATTTTGTTGATCAGTTCTGGTATGACGATCTACTGTTACAATGGGATGATATATGGATGATAGAAGACTTGGAAATCAGAAGTGATGAACTATACTACTTCTATGAAAGAAATAGAGAAGAGTTTTTGACAGACTATGCAGCTGAAAATCCAGAGGAAGATCTTGCTGAGTCTTGGTATTTTTTTATCACAAACGATTCAAAGGAAGCCCATCCAAAAATTGCCTTCTTTTATCAATATCCTGAACTCGTAAAATACAGAACCGAGATTAGGAAAAATATGAAGACGTTTGGCTACAATTAATCTATAATGCTCCCTTTATTTTATAAATAACATTGTCGACATCCGAGGGGACAAACAAGTTACCTTCATCATCATAATGCACATCGGACAACTTCCAAGTAGGCGCCATAGTCGGTGGACCTGGAACACCAAGTGGTACATCTGCCACAAGCACCTTTCTTTCTTTAGTACCCAAATCAAATGATAAAATCTGATCTGCTCCAGTCTCTACTATGATCAATTGTCCATCAGGCCCAATCTGAATACCTTCTGGCATTTTCAAATCAGCAACTATGGTTTTAGGGCTTTCTAATATGGCACCGTCTTTTGTCAATTGCATAACAACACCATTGAAGTAATCTGCAACATAAATGTTTCCATCAAGGGCAGCCAGCCCAGAAGGAACCACTAATCCGCCGGAAGCATCGAGCAACAATTCTAATTGACCATCAACAAGTCTTGTCACCTTGGCTGCTCCTATGGTCATACCTAGCTCTGCTACTATTAACTCACCATCAGCAAGAATTGCATTTAAAGGGACTATGAAATTGTGATAATCAGCTATTTGTTGATCATTCTTTGCATCCCAGATCTGAACTTCATTACTAAACCATGATGTCATCACATAATTATCTCCTTCTGCATCAATTGTAAAAGGTCCAATGATACCAGGACGTCCGATCATATGTCTTTTGATACTGTTTATATTGCCGTTGTTCTTATCAATAATCTTCATTGACAAGAGGTCAGGAGCTATAATCTGATTGTTATGAATCTCTATGTCAGTGGCATTGCAAAGTGAGGGAGCAATTATTTCCCTTGAGGTACCATCCATCATCACCTGATACAGACTTCCATCTTGAGCATGCGATAGATAAAGTTCATCCTTACTGTTGAATGCAATATTATCAGCACCTTCAAATCCTCGATTGACTTCACGTTTTGTTTTTTCATTGACATCTATCTCATATACGATACCCGTGTTATGATCTACAGTGTAGAGCATGCCTTTAGAATTGAACTTAACAGCTGCAGGCGTAACTAAGTCATCTATAACGACTTCTAAAGTTGCTTTGTCAACATCAATTTTTACTATATGACCTTTTGACCAGATCGGGCCGTATAGATAACCGTCAGGTCCGAAGTCCATACCATTGAGCCAACCTAACTCTTTGATAATCAATCGGGGTGGCTCTTCAAGATTAGGATCTAACTCATACAATCCATCACCTTGAAAGTCCAACGCAACAAAGAGACGACCATCATCCGAGAATGTAATAGGATTGACACCAGGAGCAACAAGTTGCTTAGATGTACTGCCATCTGGTGCCCTTCTTCCTACCTCGCCTGTCAGAATAGAAGTATGATATAATGATCCATCTGGGCCAAATATGAGGTCATCAGGGCCTTCGATGCCTGCTGACTGAGATAAGGTATCGACAATTTTCCCTGTGTCAGTATCTACTACACCAATCAATCTGCTCACGACTGAGGCCACATGAAGCCTATCGTTAGGATCAAAATACAAACCGTTGGCTCCATTGAAAAACGAACCTTGTATCAACGATGTCTTGGCTTCCTCAACTTCCGCTGTAGGCGATGATGTGTTAACCTTCTTACATGATAGAGTGGCAAAAGACAATACTGACAGTAGAAAAGTATACAGATATAGACGGTGCATAAGATTGGCTTCACATTAATAACTTGATAAGTCGATCAATATAATCAAGAATAAGGTAATTAAGAAATAAAGTAGACAGAGTTGTCTATTAATGGATTAAGGTATACATTTGTCATATGAAGCACTCTGCTGTACGTCAGACGATCATTGAAACTGCATCGGACTTGTTCTATCATAACGGTTATAATCTGACGGGCATCAACGAAGTGATTCAAGAAGCAGGCATCGCCAAAGCGACCTTATATAATCACTTCAAGTCCAAAGATGACTTATGCAGTGCTTATCTAACACATAAGCATACTTTATTTTTGACGTCATTTGACACTTATGTAAATAAAAGAACTAAAGGCAAAAAACGGATACTATCCATTTTCGATTTTCTCAAAGATTTCTATACCAGTGATGGATTTAACGGCTGTTGGTGTATCAACACAATCTCAGAAATCCCAAAGGAAAAAGTAGAGCTACGATTGGAAATTAGAAATCAGAAAAACCAGTTCAGAAACGTCATCACAGATATTATATCCAATAATATTGAAGAAGTTAAATTAAAAAAGAAGAAAGAGCTTTCTAATCAGATCTACCTTCTATATGAAGGTGCTGTATCAGAGAGTTTTTTGCATGGAGAGATATGGCCTATAGAATCTGCCAAGTCTATCTGCAAAATATTGATCGATTAAAAAATTTAAAATTTAAAAGACAGACTTGTCTGTTCATTATTCAATTAAAATTAATTTAAACATTTGTAATCATGAGTACATTTAGTAACAAAACAGCCCTCGTAATCGGTGGAACAAGTGGGATAGGTCGCGCTACTGCTGAGCATTTGTTGGCACAAGGAGCCAATGTTCATATAGTAGGTCGAAGTCCTCAAAAGATTCAAGATGCACAAGGCCTTACCAAGCATCAAGTGGACATCACCAATCAAACGCAAGTTGATCAATTGATCGATACGATAAGTGGAATGGAAAATCTTGATTTTCTAGTCAATGCTTCTGGTATATTTGGCCCGAAACCATTCTTTGATCATACGATAGAAGATTATAATTCTTACTTGGATCTCAACAGAGGATTCTTTTTTATAACCCAAGCGGCTGCTAGAAAAATGAAAGATACCTCGGGCGGGTCCATCGTTAATGTCGGGTCCATGTGGGCAAAGCAAGCAGTAAAAGCAACACCGTCTTCTGCCTACTCTATGCAGAAAGCAGGTCTTCATTCTCTTACACAACACTTGGCTATGGAATTAGCTGATCATAATATCAGAGTCAATGCCGTCTCCCCAGCAGTTGTTGATACACCAGTATATCACGGAGTATTTGGAGGTAAAGAAGCTGCGGCAGAGGCACTTGTAGGATTCAACGGATTCCACCCTATCGGTAGAAATGGCACTGCCGCAGAAATAGCCAATAGCATAACCTTCCTTTTATCAGATCAATCTTCTTGGACTACAGGAGCAGTCATCGATATTGATGGAGGAGTTAGAGCAGGAAGAAATTAATATTTTAAAAACAAAAAAAACAGAAGATTATGTATAACATGGATCAATTAAGTAAGCTGGGGTCTTTAGGAAAGAATGCACCAGCGGCTATGAAAGCATTTCAAGCATTGGATGCAGCGGCTCTAGGTAATGGTGCAATTCCAAAAAAATACAAAGAGCTTATTGCACTTGCAGTTGCTTTAACAACTCAGTGTCCTTACTGTCTTGAGATTCATAAGAAGCACGCTATTGACGCAGGTGCAACTCAAGAGGAATTATCAGAAGTAACATTTATAGCTGCGGCACTACGTGCCGGTGCTGCTGTAGTTCATGGCACTCATTTGGTGGACTAAGTCCGTATCAATTCAATATAAACAGCGCTCCTGGCAATTCTTGATACTATATCAATGAATTGCCAGGAGTGTATTAGTGAAAAAAACATCAATCTATAACTCTCTAGCCAATAATAATTTATAATCTTTACTCAATTCCTTATTGGTAACTACTCTAAAAGTAATTGATGAATTGTTATAAGACAACTTTCTTGATTGGCATCCTGCTCATCGGAATATTTGGATCTAAGTGTGTTTTGCATGGTCAAAACAACGCGACATTAGATATCACCTTTTCTATGAACAATCCACTTGATATCGACAAGACAGTAGCTAATTTTGTCGAAGACATTCAATATGACTCATTAGAAAACACGTCTTTTGATATGTTCATGCCAATATCCAAGAAGCCTACATCCTTGATAATTTTTATTCATGGTGGTGGATTTACTGGTGGATACAGAGAACAAGCTTATGAGAGATATGAAACACAGATCAAAGAGATTCTATCACGAAATATGGCATTTGCAAGCATCGACTATCGGTTGTTGTTTGAAACTGATCGAGGCGTTATAGCCAGCATAGAGGATAGCAAGAGGTGTCTACAGTTTATAAAATATCACGCCAGAAGTTTTAATATTGACAAAGAACGGATTGGCATTTTTGGAAGCTCGG
>CAZRXJ010000014.1:0-13007 GCA_964604025.1 uncultured Saprospiraceae bacterium
TTTTTAATTATACTTATCTCGCTTAGTTGCAAAAAAGTAGAAACTGATTCGAGTCTTGTAGAAGAAGTAACTGATGTTGTCCAATGGCTTAACTGGGATGGAGCACCTGATATGCCTCATATAGTTCTAGTGTCAGGCGATGAAGAATATAGATCCGAAGAAGCACTACCACAATTAGCAAAAATATTATCAAAAAGACATGGCTATAATTGTACCGTATTATTCGCTCAAGAACCTGATAACCCTGGTATTGTAGATCCTAATTGCGTTACCAACATACCTGGGTTAGAACAACTAGCATCTGCAGACTTGATGATTCTATTTACAAGATTCAGAGCTTTGCCTGATGATCAGATGATACATATAGATCAATTTCTAAAAGAAGGCAAACCACTGATCGCCATGCGCACTTCTACCCATGCATTTATGTATAGAAAAGCTCCGTTCGAAAGTAACTATGCACATTATGGTAACTTCTATGATGGTGACTTGATTGAGTGGAAAGATGGATTCGGCAGACTCGTAGTAGGGGAGCATTGGATCTCTCATCATGGTCGACATGGAGATCAAAGCACAAGAGGGATTATACCACCTGGAGCAGAGATGCATCCACTAGTAAATGGAATCGAGAGTGGAGAGATCTGGGGACCTACTGATGTCTATGGTGTAAGGTTGCCATTGCCTGGAGATGCACAACCTATAGTCCTAGGCCAAGTAGTTGAAAGAGATAAAGAAAAAGATGAAAGCGATGTTAGACTAGGTATGAGACCCACAGATGCTAATTTGCCTGAGATGGTGAAAGGTAATGATGGATCGGCTGATTATAATCAAAACGATCCTATGATGCCAGTGGCCTGGACTAAGTCATATCAGTTGCCAGATGGGAAAAAAGGCATGTGCTTTGCTACGACAATGGGCGCATCTACAGATCTACTCAATGAAGGCGTCCGAAGAATGATTGTCAATGGTGTCTTTTGGATGCTCAACAAAGAGGTGCCAATCAAGGCAGATGTCGCTATCGTAGGGACTTATAATCCAAGCCGTTTTGCTTTTCACGATGATGAGCATTGGGATCAGAAGAATATTGTAATCTCAAATCTTAAGTGATCGAACGACTGACCTGATCATGTTGAGTTGACTCAACTGCCCAAGCGATATAAACTTTGTTAAGTGTTGTTCTTTAAGATTTAATGCAGTCATGATTTGTTTTGGATTATTACCTTTTTCATGTTCTCGCTTTACAGAATCATAGTAAGTTTCTAAAAAATCAAGTTTCTTTGCGAGCCTTGTCTTTCCATTTTTAAGTACCGGTTGGTGATTACAGAACAACACATCAAATTCTAATTTCAACAATCTTCTTATTGAATTTATCTGTTGGACTATATCTTCATCTCTCATGAATATTCTTATATAGTCATTGATAAAGATATCACCAGAAAAAAGCCATCCTTTACTTTCCTCATACAAACTGATTTGGTCTATCGCGTGCCCTGGCGTTTCAAATATTCGGAATTTGTAATTATTGGTTTGGATATCTTTCTTTAGATCTAAAGGGATGGCTGATGCTTTTTTGGGTTGCCCCCAAGCCATGACTCTCGCTGGTTCTATTCTCTTTGGATGTTGTATTAGTTGACAACATAATGGAGAAGCATAAACAGGGATGTTTTTTGATTTTTTGATTTTTTCGATATTGCCGCTATGATCTTCATGATGATGAGTGACTATCACTTTTTCTATGGACTCATCTTTAAGTGTTTCTGTAAAATATTTTCCAATCTTTGGATGGCCTGTATCTATGAGGACGCCGTCTATTAAAAAACTAAAAACATTCATTTTAGGAGTTCCAAAGTACGAACTACCTAATTTGAAAAGAATGACATCATGGAATGTTGTTTTTTCTATAAAATTCACGAACTCGAATTAGTCTGAATACCCCATTCTGATAATATTTTTTGATTGTCTTGTCCTGGAGCTGGTGCACCATGAGCCACCTTAGAAGGCGTGCGACTGAATCTTGGTGCTGGCGCAGGTTGTATCATCCCATCAACATCTATATAGGCTTCTCTTGCTACATTGTGCGGATGTTGCTGGGCTTCTATAAAATCTAAGACTGGTGCAAAACATACATCTGTTCCTTCCATGATCGAGCACCACTCAGACCTTGTTTTTAATTTGAAAACATCAGCAAGTTTTTCCTTCAGAGCAGGCCATTTTGATTGATCGTTTTGATTGTTAAAAACATTGGGGTCTAGTTCTGCTTTTTCAATTAGTAACGCATAGAATTGAGGTTCTATCGAACCAATTGATATATACTTATCATCTTTGGTTTTATAAGTATCATAAAAGTGAGCACCTGTATCTAGTAGGTTTACACCTCTTTTGTTTTTCCACATATGCATAGCATGGAGCGAATTGAACATGGCCATTAAGTTGGCCGACCCTTCTGTCATAGCGGCATCTATCACCTGTCCTTTTCCTGATTGATTGCGTTCATGTAACGATGCCAGTATCCCCATCACTAAGAACATACTGCCGCCACCATAATCTCCAACAAGATTGAGTGGAGGGGTGGGATTTTCATCTTTACGACCCATACCATACAAGGCCCCGCTGAGAGAGATATAGTTGATATCATGACCTGCTGCATGCGCCAATGGACCAGTCTGTCCCCAGCCAGTCATACGTCCATAGATGATCTTTGGATTATGCTTAAGGCAAATGTCTGGCCCGATGCCAAGTTTCTCCATTACACCTGGTCTAAAGCCTTCAAATATTATATCTGCTTTTGCGACCATCTTAAGTAAGATTTGTACACCTTCTTGAGATTTTAAATTGAGAACAACAGATTTTTTTCCACGCCTACTACAATCGGGTAATTTTAATCCAGGCATGGCCTTGCGCTCAACTATAACTACCTCAGCACCCATATCAGACATCAACATGCCTGCAAAAGGCCCAGGCCCGATGCCTCCTAGTTCAATTACTTTCAATCCTTTTAAAGGACCCATATTTTGATTTTTAACTTTCTGACGTTATTTTAATTTGTCAACAGTGTTATTGATTTGCCTAAATCTGGAAACTCATTGATACTCTAATTACCTTGATTACCATTCTAACACAATCTTACCAAAGTGTTGTCCACTCTCTTGATATCTAAACGCCTCTGCTAATTGATCAAATGAAAAACTTTTGTCTATATCTGGTTTTACATTAGTGGACTCAATAGAATTTATCATCGCCTCTTGCATCGTTCTGCTTCCCACTGCTATTCCTTTCATATTTATAAATTTGAAAAACAATTTTGGAAATGTAATAGACCCTTTACGCCCATCGCCAAGAATACCAATAGAGATAATAGTACCTCCTATCTTAACGGCTTCTATAGATTGCCTCATCGTTGATCCACCGCCTACATCAAGAATGAGGTCAACGCCTCCTTCAGATTTTCTGAATATTGTCTTACCCCATCTTTCATCTTCTTTATAATTGACAACGGCTTCACATCCCATACTCATCAGTCTTTCAGCCTTATCCGCTGAAGATGTTGTAGCATATATTCTTGCACCAGCCGCTTTTGCAAATTGCAATCCCATAAGAGACATGCCACCAGTACCTTCAATCAATACTTTTTGACCCGACATTAATCCACCAGAATGCATCAAGCCATTCCATGCCGTCAATCCAGCGCATGGTAGTGTTGCCGCTTCTGTATAAGAGTAACCATTAGGTATACGAGTGATGCCAGATGATGAGACACATGACATCTCAGCTATATATCCATCTATTGTTTCACCACTTACGGCAACGATTTTTTTGAATTCAGGTAGACCTTCAACCCAACCGGGGAAAAACATGGACATCACTTTGTCTCCAGCCTTCCATTCATTAACTTCTTTACCTACTGCTATTACTTCGCCAGCTCCATCTGACATGGGTATTCTACCGTCCGGTACAGGGATGGCTCCTATTGCTACTAAGTAGTCATGAAAGTTTAATGAAGTAGCATGCCACTTTACTAATACCTCATGATCATTGGGAACTGGATCTTTTCGTTCTACTATCTGCAAATTATTTAATCCACCCGGTTGTGCTACTGCTATTACTTTCATCTATATTGATAATTGATATGGCTCTCAAGATAATATACTTGAGGAGCTATATGAGTTAGTTTTATTTGCACTTTTATTTTTTACTACATGGTTACCGCTACAGATTATAGTACGCTCAATTTTAAAATTAATGACGGAATTGCGACTATTAGCTTGGATAGACCCAAGGTCAATGGTATGAATATTACCATGGTTAAAGAACTAGTGCACGTGTCTTCGAAAAGTGCATACGATGAAGAGATACGAGTTGTTGTACTTACTGGTTCTGGTGCTTTTTTTAGTGCTGGTGGTGATGTCAAAGCTATGAGCCAAGGAGGATCAGAGGGGCCCGCTCTGCTTAAAGATATGGCTGACAATCTTCATCGCGCTATTTCTAATTTTGCCCGAATGAGCAAGCCGTTAATTGTTGCAGTCAATGGTATGGCAGCTGGAGGAGGGTTTAGTCTAGCCATGATGGGAGATATAGTCATCGCAGGACAATCTGCATCATTTACCATGGCGTATACCGCTGCAGGATTGACACCAGATGGGAGTTCTACTTATTTTCTACCTCGGATCATAGGGATCAGAAAGACTATGGAGTTGATACTTACTAATCGCAAGTTATCCGCTGACGAGGCTTTGGATTGGCATATGGTTAATCAAGTGGTCCCTGATGATCAGTTGATGCCTACAGTTATGAGCTTAGCAAGGAAGCTTGCCGCTGGGCCGATTGATGCATATGGTGAGATTAAAAAACTACTGTTAACCACCTTTGATAATTCTCTTGAGACTCAGATGGAACGTGAAGGGCGCGCTATATCGGCTCGCTTGAAGACAGTCAATGGTCAAGAAGGAGTAAAGGCATTTGCTGAAAAAAGAAAACCTAAGTTCATCTAACAACTGAATTTTCTATGACCCTATCTCACTAAAGATCTCAACTTGCCTACTATGAGATAATAAGGCTTCAAAGATTCTAATATCAGATTCTCCCAATAGAAGTTTTTAGAAAACGCCAGATGATACAGTGACTTGATTGGCCTTGAGATACAATTTTTTGCAGACTTCAATATACCAATGACATTATATTGATTAGGATAGGTGGATCTCCCATCTCTTCCAGTCGCATATGCTGACTTGAGATGCCACGCTAACTGTAACTTTGGTTTCATAACAACATGGTCGATGCTTAAGTTAGGATCATACCCTATGAGATAGCCGGCCTGGCGAAGTTGATCTTGGACAATATTCTCAGCCGCATATCCAAGCTTGTCACCTCTCATGCCTATATAAGTTGGAAAGTTGCCAACATCGTTAAGTGCTGATTTTTTAATTATAATATTGCTTCCCCAGTTATGTTGTTCTTTTAGTTCTTTTTTATGCTCACTTAACAGTGGTTTGGACCCAAAATTATTGGATAACCATCTGGGTTGACCATATCTCCACCATGATTCAATATGACCGCCAAAGCAATCCCATTTTTCTTCTTTTATAATATTCAATATATTTTCTATGTAACCTGAAGGTGCTTTGGCGTCATCATCAAGAAAAGCCAACCACTCAGCATGGCTTGTTTTTATACCAACATTGCGGGCATAACTTAATCCTGCTTTTGATTCATTTACGACAGTGAGACACTTGCTTCTTGAGAGCACATCTTTGGTATCTTGGCTGAGAGAACTGGCTGCATTGTTAACGATGATAATCCCCCATTCTTCACAAGGTATAGATTGCTGTATGAGTGCTGCAACACACTCGACCAATAACTCCTCACGATTATAAGTACATATGACGATATCAAGGATGCGCGCCATATCAATTGAGGCATAAGATTACCACATCAATGTATATATAGCGATTAAGACACCTACAATTAGAATAGATGATATTTTAAAAGCAGCGTTAGTCGCAAATAATCCTTTTTCAAAATGAATCGCATTGTCATCATTGCCTTTATTCTGCAACATTGACAAAGTTATAACAACAGCAGATAAAATTAGAAAACTGATGCCCATCTTATTCATGAATGGAAGAACAGATTCTGGATATGCCACATCTATTCCGAACGATAGTGGCAATGATAACAACACAACCCATAAAGCCGCTTTTGCAGAAGTGCGCTTCCAAAACATACCAAATAAGAAAATGACTAAGATGCCTGGACTAAAGTAACCAGTGTACTTTTGAATAAATGAAAAGGCTGATTCCAGAGCTGTAAATTGTGGTGCGATGATCACACCGATGATCAAACAAGCAGCAGCTGTTAGTTTTCCTACTTTTACTAGTTTCTTTTCAGAACTTTTGCCTCCCGAGAATTGACTGTAGAGATCTAAGGTGAAGATTGTAGAGGCACTATTGACCATAGAACTTATTGATGAACCAACGGCTGCTATGACTGCTGCAAAGCAAATACCTTTGAATCCCGTTCCGATAAACTCGTTAAGAACAAAAGAGTACACTTGGTCACCTTTTTCTAAATTAACTTTCATGGCATATGCTACGATACCTGGGATCACAACAATAAGCGGTAATATCAACTTCATCGCTGCCGCAAATGCAATACCATTACGTGCTTCTTTCAGATTTTTAGCTGCAAGTGCTCTCTGTATGATATATTGATTAGTACCCCAATAGTATATATTAGCAATCCACATACCGCCAATCAAGACACTTAACCCTGGAAGTTTTTCCCATGCATCTACGGTCTGACCTGAGTCATTAGTATACATCAACTCGCCTTTGAATAAAACCATGTTGAATCGATCACCTACATCATTATATAATTGAGTCAATCCTGATGTAAAACCAGCACCACCACTATATGCGTCCAGTGCAAAGTATGTTGTCGCCAGTCCTCCAGCTACTAAAAAGAATACTTGAATAAGATCAGTCCATACCACCGTCTTTAATCCACCGAAGATTGAAAAAGTAGCAGAATAGACAGCCAACCCAATGACACCAACGACAATGTTGATTCCTAAAGTAGTCTGCAGTGTCAGGGCACCGAGATATAATACAGAGGTAATATTGACAAATACGATGATCAACAACCAAAAAATAGCTAAACCTGTTTTCACATTGCTGTCAAATCGCTGCTCTATGAACTGAGGCATCGTATATATATTCTTCTTTAAGAAGATAGGAATCATCAGCCATGCGACTAATAGTAGCGTGGCGGCAGCCATAAACTCATAAGTCGCGATGGCTAAACCGAAGCGGAAACCATCACCTGACATACCGATGAATTGTTCTGCTGATATGTTAGAAGCGATAAGTGAGCCACCTATGATCCACCAAGGAAGAGACTTGCCAGCTAAAAAATAATCTTTCGATGTCTGATTACCTCCTTTTCTTCTAGATATCCATAATCCAAAGCCCACAACAAGCAGGATATATCCAATAAAAAAAGCATAGTCTATGGTAGTAAAATTCATATTGGCGATTGTCTAGTCGTGAATTTAGAAAAATATTGATCGTTGCCACATTTAGGCATCTCTTTGGTCATTAATGACAATTAAAAGAGTGTAGATATACTCCTACTTTTAGGACAATTCATCACTTTTGGTATTAGATATAAAATAAAATATGGATATGTCACAATAGGGCAAAAGTAAATTTCATCTTAAGTATTTCATAGTTAAGAAATATCACTATAATTGCGTCATATCCTCGCTGCTCAATCAAAACAAATAATGAAACTGTACTCTGTGTTAGATTTTCTTGTTATAAGATTTTTTGGATAGAGTCCAAAACCATACTTTTAATCGCGGTTGAGTTATTTCTACCGCTTATTCACTAACAAATAACTTGTATGAAAAATCTGAATTATGTAACTAAGGTGCTATCTGTATGCCTGTGCCTTATGGCCAGCGTATCTATGATGGCACAAGGGCAGATAGCAGGTACCGTTGTAGATGACTCTGGTGAGGGTTTGATAGGTGCCAATATTATTGTCCAAGGTACCACGGAGGGAACCGTAACAGACTTCGATGGATCTTTTAGCTTTAACACTACCCAATCATTTCCGTTGACGGTTGTAGTATCGTTTACTGGATTTAATTCTCAGGATGTAGAACTCACAGGACCGACATCCAACTTAAGTGTAACGATGTCTGAAGGTATACTACTCGGCAATGATGTGGTTATATCAGCCTCAAGAAGAAGAGAAAAGATACAAGAAGCACCTGCTTCTATATCAGTAATCTCAGCACGTAAGATGGCTGCGTCACCTAATGATAACCCTGTACGTAATATAGTTAGCATGCCGGGTGTTACTGTACAGCAGCAATCTGCCTCAGTAATCAATATTCAATTGAGAGGAGATGGAGGTATTTTTGGTTCAGCGTCTTTTCCAATCTTAGATTATCGATCTTTGTCTGGTCCAGGCCTTGGTACCTTTGATGCATTGAATTCACCTATTAGTAATATAGATGTTGATAGAATTGAAGTCGTAAGAGGTCCTGGTTCTGCTCTTTATGGCCCTGATGTTACTTCAGGTGTTGTCCACTTTATCTCTAAATCAGCTATTGATCAACCTGGAACAACGGTGGAATTGATAGGTGGAGAGCTAAGCACAATAGGTGGTTCAATAAGACATGCTACTAAAGTATCTGACAAATTCGGATTTAAAATAAACGGTGTTTTGAAAAGAGGAGATGAGTTTACTCTAAATCCTAATAACCCAAGAGATGCCCAACAATTAGCATTATTTTCAAATACAGTTTCTGCTCCAACGATAACCAATGGAGTTGTTGATCCTACGGGTCCTGGAACACTTCTTTTAAGTCGTGAAGATCTCGATCCAGATGGAGATGGAAATTTATTACAAGATCATTGGAATCAATTTTTGCTTAACGCAAACTTAGAGTTTAGACCATCAGATGACTTTTCTATAAACATAGCTGGTGGTACTAATTCAGCTTCGCACGTATTCTATAATTCACAAGGTGAAGGACTGTCTCAAGCCACTGAGTATTGGGCACAAGGTAGATTTCAGAAAGGTGGATTGTTTGGTCAGTTGTTCTGGTTGACTAATGATGGTGGACCACCAGACAATCCTACATTCTTATACCAAACAGGGTTATCAACTCGTGTCCAACGAACTCAGCTTGAAGCTCAGTTACAATATAACTTTGACGTACCTAGCTTTTTGAATAGTAATTTTACTGCTGGATTTGACTATAGATCATCGGATGCCAATACATTCAATCAAGTATATGGACGTAATGAGGAAGACGATCAGTTTAACATATTCGGAGGTTACTTACAAGGTAAGTTTGCTTTAGGTGATAAACTTGATTTGGTCTTAGCAGGTCGTATTGATCAATTTAACTTTCTTGATGAGACGGCATTTCAGCCAAGAGCAGTTCTTGTCTATAAGCCAAGCCCAAAACACACTTTTAGAGGTGGATATAACAAAGCAATTGGATCTCCTACACAATTACAGACAAACATTGATTTTCCAGTTGCAGCACCTGTACCTGGAGCCTTCGATATATGGTTAGTGGGTAATCGAGATGAACAGACATTTAATAATCCAGTCATTCAATTGAATGGCCTTCTTGGTGGTGCCCAGCTTCCGATTAATACGCCTGGTCTACCAAATGCGGTTTCCTTCGGTGCAGTTAATGAATTGGTATTAGCACAGTTGATTCCTGGTTTAACAGCACAAGTTGGACCTGAGCTAGCTGGAGCTATAGGAGCATTCCTGAGAGATCCGGCTAATACACCTGGAGGAACGACTGGTCAATTCTTTGGATTTAATCTATTCGATCCATCGGCTGGACCTCTTGGTCTAATCAATGCCCCTCAAGCTAGATTAAGAAATGAAGATACTTGGGAGTTTGGATACAAAGGCTTAATCGGTGATAAGCTCGGTGTACTACTAGATGTATACAATCGTAGGATTGAGAACTCCACTTTATTCACAGGTATTAGTCCATCATATACACTATTAGGCTCTGAGAACATCGGCAATGACCTAGGTGCTGCTGTTGCATCAGGTGGTGTAAGAGATTTTATATTTGGATTACTTGGCGGAGATGCTAACCCTGCTGCAGGCCCTACTGCAGATGCACTTACAGCTGCGATTCAAGGTGCCTATACAGGTGGAGGTAATGCCTTTGCTGGTAATATAGCACCGCTAATCGCAGGAGGTATATTGGCTGCAACACCTACAGACCAAGTACCAGCTGATGGTGTTACGCACGCTGCTGCTGGATATAGAACTTTTGAAGCGTTCGATTATACTGGTATTGACTTTGGATTAGAGTATTATGTAAGTCAAGATTTATCATTATACTTTAATTATTCTTGGCTTTCTGAAAATATCTGGGATGTCCCTATCCAAGATACAGATGGAACTGCAAGAACGTCAACAAGTCAACCGACTAATAAATATCGCTTAGGATTCAACTATACACCCGAGTATGGTTGGAGAGGCAACGCTGGTTTTCAACATGATCCTTCATTCCCAGTATTCTTAGGACAGTTTTCTGGTGATACAGAAGAAAGAAACTTAGTAGATGCAGGAGTTGGATATAGATTTGATAATGGTCTTGCATTAGATTTGACAGCACAAAACTTATTTGATTCTGACTATAGATTTTATCCAGGCTTTCCTCAGCTAGGTAGAAGAGTACTTGGTAAATTGACTTATACATTTGGAGCTGATGGCCCATCGGATGTTGATGGTGACGGTATAGCAGATAGAAAAGATGCTTGTCCTAATGAAGCAGGTTTAAAAGAATTTAATGGTTGTGCTGATTCAGATGGTGATGGTATCATCGACAGTGAAGACAACTGTCCATTGGCAGCTGGAGATATCCTTTATGGAGGATGTCCAGATGGAGATGGTGATGGTGTAATCGATAAAGATGATGCATGTCCTAATGCGGCTGGCCCACTTGGTGGTTGCCCAGATGCAGATGGCGATGGTATAGCTGACAAAGATGACTCATGCCCTAATGCGGCAGGTACCTTAAATGGTTGCCCAGATTCAGATAGTGATGGTATAGCAGATAGAGATGATGCATGTCCTAATGTAGCAGGACCAGTTAATGGATGTCCAGATGGAGATGGTGACGGTGTAGCTGATAAAGATGACAAGTGCCCGACTGTTGCAGCGAGAACAGGTGATGGTTGCCCAGCAGATGCAGATGGTGATGGCGTTGTAGGTGCTGCTGATAGATGCCCTAATGAAGGTGGTATAGTTGACGCTAATGGATGCCCTAAAGATAGTGACGGCGATGGTGTTGTTGACAATCTTGACAAGTGCCCAGATGTTGGAGGTAATGTAGGCCCTGATGGCTGTGTGAAGGCGGTGCCTACTAAGGCTACTGAAGTATTTAGAAGAGCTTTGACAGAGATCAAATTTAACACTGGTCGTGGTACGATCTCTCGTGAGTCTTATGGCATACTGGATGAAGTTGTAGGAATTATGGCAGAGTTTCCAGCACTAACTGTAAGCATTGAAGGGCACACAGATAGCAGAGGTAATGATGATAAGAATATGACTTTATCTCAGACTCGTGCTACTGCAGTAATGACATACCTTACTGAGAAGGGTGTAAGTCCAACTCGATTAAGATCTGTTGGGTTTGGTGAACTTGCTCCGATAGCTGACAATGAGACAAGCGAAGGACGTGCACAAAATAGAAGAGTAGCACTAATAGGTTCATTCTAATTAGTCTATTATAGATATATCGTTGCTTTAACAGAAAGCAACTTACTATAAACCAACTTTGCTTTTATAAAGCGGATCATCATAGCGTTGATGATCCGCTTTATTATTATAAACGAATTTATAATTCCTCGAAGAGAAGATTAAAATTACTATCTGATATACTTCAAGTCAGATATCCTATGTATTGTTGAAGCGATTGCCTTTTTAAGGTTTCAGTTCTTATATTAGTACCCTTTAGTGAACTATTTACCAATTTTAACTCAGCAAAGCAGTCAACTATGATTATTGGCTTTTTAAAAGAAGAGAAGACTAACATTTCTCCAGTTGTACCTGGAAATGTGTCTAAACTCAAATCATTGTTTGATGAGATTCACATAGAATCAGATATTGCAAATGGAGCATTTTATAGAAATGATGACTTTCAAGATACAACTGTAAGTGATAGAGCATCTATCATCAGTAAGGCTGATGTGATTGTACAGATCACACCAAGTATTACAGATGAAGAATATCGTAGTGCTAAGACAGGCTCAATATTTGTCTGCCAATATGCTCCGTTCACTGATGAGCAAATTGCTACAGGATTAAAAGAAAAAGGTGTCAATGCATTTAGTTTGGATATGATACCCAGGACATCACTTGCGCAATCTATGGACGTTCTGTCGAGTATGGCTTCTATAGCTGGCTATCAAGCTGTCCTTAGTGCATTGACTCTATTGCCAAGATATGCTCCTATGATGATAACAGCAGCAGGCAGTATAAAACCGTCAAAAGTGTTAGTCATCGGGGCAGGTGTAGCAGGATTACAAGCCATAGCAACAGCAAAGCGTAATGGAGCTGTGGTCGAGGCATTTGACACCCGAGCTGCTGTTAAAGAAGAAGTCGAAAGCCTTGGTGCTAAGTTTGTAGAAGTTGAAGGTGCCACAGATGACAAAGATGCGGGGGGATATGCAGTAGAGCAATCAGAAGATTATAAAAAGAGACAAGCTGCGCTAATCCAAGAGAAGTCTAAAGGTGCAGATATAGTGATCACAACAGCCCAGCTAAGGGGCAGGCCTGCGCCTACACTTGTTACAGAAGACACCGTCAACAATATGAAACCAGGTGCCGTGATCGTTGACTTAGCCGCCTCAACAGGAGGCAACTGTGCGCTTACGCAAAATGATAAAATCATAAATCATAATGGTATAACCATTATAGGAGATTCTAATCTACCGAACAAGATGCCACAAGAC
>CAZRXJ010000015.1:0-12983 GCA_964604025.1 uncultured Saprospiraceae bacterium
GTTTTTATAGATTAGAACGGTAAAAGAAAATTATAATAAAGAAAAGGTCAGAAAGTAATTTCTGACCTTTTCTTTATTATATCGACGAACTTTAGAACTTTATACCTACGCCAAGAACAGGTATAGCCCCCGATGAATATTCTGTCGCTAGTCCTATATCGACACTGACTTTGGATCCAATGTATCTTACAGTCCAAGTTCCGCCTACAAAGGCATCTGAATTTTCAAATATGACTAATTGATCTGATACGATCATGATACTCTTTCCTAGTCTAAACATTCCACCAATTTGTATCGCAGGAGCTTCAGCGAAACCATCTTCAGTAAATGCATATCCAGCTCCAATTGTAAAGTTGTTGTTCTTGTCACCAAAAGTTGCAATACCAAATACAGAACCTGCAATTGTTCTAGATGATCCATCTGGTATCAGTAAGATATTGCCACCCACTCCAAAATGAACAGTCTCGTTTTTATTAGGAAATGTAAATTTGGGTGATAGAAAAAATAATGGAGCCTCACCAGCGAATAATGTAAACGTCTCAAACCCACCACTCAATGAGAAGTTGTCGCTTAATCCATATGAGAATATATGCCCTCCCAATAAAATGTTTTGATAATACCCTTCACCTTTGTCAAGTCCTATGGCCGTCTCTGTGAGATAATTCTTATTGGGAAGAGGATTGTCAAATTCATATTTGCCAGTTTCAAAGTATTCTTTTTCAGTAAGAACTTTAACTGATTTTATTTGTGTTTTTATAATTGTCAATGTTCCAAGAGAATTGGTTTCAATGACTATTGTTGTTTCATTGTTCAATCTTAAAGTTCCTTTCAATTCTGTGCCTTCTTTGAGCAGGACAGACACATAATCATCAGGTTTTAACTGCTCAATCTTATCTTGTGCACACAAGCAGGCTGATAATGCGAGCAAGAGACCGCATAAGGCAAGTGACTTCATAGAAATAGTTTATAGTTATCCAAAAGTATACATTACAAACGTAACAACATGTTGAGCTGTAGTGGCCCTAAGATTTAATTAACAGTAAGTAAGAATTGAAAAAGACTGAATCACTAGTGCGATACAGTCCTTTTTATTCAGAAGTTATTTATTTCTTAGTCTAATAAGTTCGGTTCATAACGTATAACCCTTTGAGGAATTCTCATTAGAAATTTATGCAGCCATTTATTGCAAAAGAGGCAGCCACCAGCTAGACTGCCTCTTTTGAATTTAAATGTTTTCTTATTTGAAAATATATCTAATGCCAAATTGCATCTGCCATCTAGAACTTTGAATGCCCCTATCGTCAATATTGTTAGCGGCAGGATCATTGTTAGTGACACCTCTAAAGGAAAATTCAGGAGTAGTACCGTCATCTTGAAATCCTTCAAAGTCTAACAATTGAAAGCTTGATGAAACGAATGATCTTCTTCCCCAGCTATTATTCAATAAGTTGGTGAAATTGAATACATCAATAGACAATTGTAAAGTGTGTTTTTTGCCTCCCGCATGAATATTAAAGTCTTGTAAGAACTTAAGATCAATCACATTACTAAAAGGAGCACGCGAAGAATTTCTTTCGACATATTGTCCTCTTCTTGTACTTAGATAATCATCACTTTCAATGAATTGATCTAAGTCCGCCCATTGTTGTTGAGGCGTTCTTCCTCCATCTTCTACTAAATTAATGTCATTAGCTCCTGAAGGAACATAGAGTAATGCTCTTTCTCGACTATCTTCATTATTCAATCTGCCATTATCGTTATAGATATAGGTAAATGGTCTTCCAGATTGGCCTTCATAGAAAAGCGATATTGTTGTCGCCAGGTTTTTAATCCAATTTCTTTTAAATGTTGCTGTTCCTATGAATCTGCTTCCTTGTGAGAAATCCGACCTTGTTAATTGTTGATCTACGTTTCTTCCATCAACTGAATGTAGTCCTCTCCATTGTGAAGAATTCTGAGAAGATGTTCCATCGAATATGCTAAAAGAATCACCGTATGAATATGCAAAACTGCCGCTAAATCCTTCAGTAAATGGCTTAGTTATAGAAGCAGTAAAGTTGTAAGTATAACCTTCTGACGTATTATAACCAAGGAGAACACGTCCGTACGTAGGATCAATCTCGTCACGTCTGTCATAAAGTAATCTATTATCACCTGTGCCTGTCAATCTTGTCGTTGAAGGTCTTAGATTCACATTCTGATATGCTACATTGTTCAAGGTCTTATTGTAGATCGCATCAACATTTGCAATTAATCCTCCCGCCAATTTGTGATCTAAAGCAACATTGACTTTCAATACTTGCGGTAATTTAAAATCCTCTGCGAATAAATCTACAGTACCATTTGGTCTTGGGTTAGCAAGATCTACATCACCTGGAGGTTGCGAATTAGGATCAGGATTGAATACTGTATCAAAACAACAAGTGAATCCTGCGTTGAATCCATAATTGTTGTAAGCACCGCCTGGCCAAACCAAAGGAACTCTACTGGTAAAGATGCCTATCCCACCTCTGAGTTGTGTCGTTTGATTACCACTTAGGTCGTAGTTAAATCCAAGTCTAGGAGAGATCATCAATGGTGTTCCAATGAAGTCACCTACACTTGCTCCCCTAAGATCCCAAGATTGTTCTATCAGTGGGCCAGTCACATTATTGAACTCATCATTAACTGGAGTATTACCAAAGTAAGGTACATCAAGTCGTATGCCTGCAGTAAGATTAAATTTATCACTCACTTGGATTTCGTCCTGAACGTATAGACCCAATTGTCCTCCTGTAAATGATGCAATTGCCTGCGAATCATCTCCAGTAACATTATCTCTTAGAGAGAATACTCGTTGAAAGAATGCAGCTGGTTCATCATTTATAAAGTCATCCAACTGATCGTACTCGTACCACCCAAAATTGAATGCCAAAAATAGATTGTCTACACTATAGAACTCATTGTGCGTTCCTATTGTAAATGTGTGCTTACCATTATAGATTTCGAAATTATTGGTAATTGTGAAAATGTCCTGATTTAATAAATTGGCTGTTGAAAAAGGTTCAGAACCAAAAATTATGTCACTTCCACCATCATCAATGATGACATATGGAAACTCCGCACCATTTGGATCTCTATCATCCCTAACTGTTGTATAACCAATTACAAGGTTGTTGGCGTACTTGTTGCCAAATACTGAGTTTAACTCAAGGGATGTTGAGTTAGTTCTTGATTCGAAGAATTCTGAAGACCCTGTATATCTTAATAGTCTTGTTCCTGATTGGTTTCCTTCTAAGTTAGTCGCGCTAACATAAGAATGCTTTATACTTAATTTGTGTGCGTTACTTAAGTTAAAGTCAAATTTAGCCGTGATTTTATCACTATCAAGAAAAGTCCTACTACCGTCGAATGTACCTGGATCATATCCGAATTCGTTCAACAACTTATTTTCTAACCCATTTAGATCCGCTTGTGTAGAGCTGCCTTCATAGTCAGCAAAATTGAATGGAAGTGGAATTTCATCTCTCTGAATTTCTCCATTCAAGAAGAAGAATATTTTGTCTTTCTTTAGAGCTCCACCAATTCTAAAACCTGTCGTTCTTGCAGAAAAATCAGCTAGTCTTGTTCTTTCAACGTTTGGATTATCTGTTGGCGTTTTTCCAGCCAAACTTTCATTTCTTATAAAAGTGTACACAGAACCTTCAAAATCATTAGATCCTGACCTTGTAATGGCGTTGATGGCACCTCCTGCAAAACCACCAGATCTAACATCGAATGGCGCTAAGGATATTTGAAACTGTTCGATTGCATCTACTGAAAAAGGTGATACACCAGTTTGTCCTCCATTTGTACCAGAACCGGCCAGACCAAAGACATCATTATTGACTGCTCCATCTATGTAAATGGCATTAAACCTATTATTTACACCATTCAATGAAATGGAGAATCCGTCATTTCCTTCTGTGATTGTTGCTTGTGGCGTGATTCTTACAAAATCGCCAATTGATCTACTCACTGTAGGCAGAATAGCAATTTGGTCTTCGCCAACAAAGGTCTCTGCACCAGTACTATTACCATTGAAAACGTCATTTCTATTTGCTACGATAGATACTTCCTCTAATTGGACAGAACTCTGAATGAGCTGATTATTTAGTTTGAAGGCCTGGCCCAGATTTAGGAAGACATTTTCACGTACAAAATCTTCATAGCCTGTATAAGATATAGTTACCCTATAAGGTCCACCAGTTCTCATGTTGGAGATTCTGTAAAACCCGTCAAGATCTGTAGAATTACCATAAAAAGTGCCTGTTGGGCCATGAACAGCGGTAACATTAGCACCGATTAAGGGTTCTCCATTTTCATCAATTATTTTTCCACTCATCGAGGACGATGTAACTCCCTGAGCAAAAGAATAAGATAGAAAGGTGAAGGAGATTATTATCAAAAGTAGAATCCTTCTCATTGTGTAGTTTTTTAAAAGTGTTTTCTCAATGCCACAAATGTACTGTTACAGAGTAAAGAGACCGTGATATATATGAATAAATTATATAACAATAATTCACATATTACTAACATTAAGACAAGCTCTAGGAGATCTGGGCTGAAAATTGGCCTTTTCGACTCAAATTCACGTCGATATGTTGTCTAATAGTAGTCGCAAGAGATAATCCAACAAAGTCAACCTGGACTGGAAAGGACTTATGTTTTCTATCTACGAGAACAGCTACCTGCATCTTCTTGGATAGGATATCCATAAAGGGCTTAAATGCATAAAACAGGGTTCTACCTGTGTTGGCGACATCATCTACAAGTATGATTGTCTTGTTTTTGAGTTTTGTGTGAGGCACGTCTAATTCTATGGGCTCAGTAGTCGGCTCGGCAGGATTGAGCTTAACATGGATTAATGCAACTGAAAATGGACAAACATGGATCTTGTTAATCTCAGATCTAAGTAATTCTGCGAATCGAAATCCATTATTATTTATGCCAGCGAGGTAAAGCTCTTTAACTTCTGTATTTTGTTCAATTATTTCGAAAGCCAGCCGAGTTAACTTCTGGGCTATTTGTTTATTATTGAGAATGGGCATAATTATATATCACTACATTATTGCGCAAATATACTTTTAGCATATGGGATTATCACAGATCATCTTCATGGTACTTACAGCGGGAGTTTTTTTTCTCGGATTTAGACAATTTGGAGCTATCTATCAAAATATTAAACTGGGTAGAGATGAGCAAATCAGTGGTGATACAGGCTGGCGGTGGCAGAATGTTCTGTTGGTAGCGTTTGGTCAGAAGAAGATGTTCAAGCGATTTATACCTGCTATATTTCACTTCTTCATTTATGCTGCTTTTTTAATGACTCAAGTAGAGTTGCTCGAAATATTCATAGATGGTTTTGGCGGTGTACATCGCTTCTTCGCTGATAAGATTGGTGCACTCTATACGATCATCATTAGCTTCATTGAGATACTGTCTGTATTAGCATTTGTAGCAACGATCATATTCTTATGGAGACGTAACATCTTAAAGGTGCCAAGATTCTGGAAGCCAGAGATGATAGGCTGGCCGAAGTTGGATGGTAATTTGATATTGATCGGAGAGCTGTTATTACTCATTGGGATATTCTCTATGAATGGAGCGGATGTTTTGTTGCAACAATTGGATCCAGCGCATTTTCCAGATACCGGCACATTGGCGATTAGTAGTTGGTTGGGTCCAGCACTTTTTGGTGGATTGGATGCGGATACCTTACATGTGGTTGAGCGTTTTGGGTGGTGGCTACACATCTTAGTTGTATTTGGATTTATTTCATATCTGCCATTTTCCAAGCATCTGCACATATTTCTTGCTTTCCCAAATGTTTACTTTTCGCGTAAGCAATCTAGAGGAGAGATTGAAAATATGCCAGAGATCATGAATGAGGTCAAGTCTATGATGGGCTTAGTGGAAGATACTGGTGCAGAGATGTCAGAGGAGATACCTGAGTTTGGAAGCAAAGATATCTTTGATCTCAGTTGGAAGAATATTCTAGAGGCGTATACCTGTACCGAATGCGGAAGATGTACTTCGGTCTGTCCAGCTAATATGACAGGTAAAAAATTGAGCCCACGTAAAGTGATGATGGATATAAGAGACCGCGCTCATGAAGTAGGTATAAACCTGAGAGCAGGAAGTGAGACGCATATAAGTGCTGATAAGAAAGGAGAGGGCGTTGTCTTGTCTCGCGACAACTATGATGATGGCAAGTCGTTGTTTGATTATATATCCAATGAAGAGATATATGCATGTACAACTTGCAACGCATGTGTTGAAGCGTGTCCCGTCATGATTAACCCGTTGGAACCGATATTGGCAATGCGGAGATATGATATACTCACCAATTCAAGTGGACCATCAGATTGGTTGCCCATGTTTAATAGTGTAGAAAATGGGGGGGCAGTATGGCAGATGCCAGAAGAACGTGTGGCATGGACTAAGGAGTAACATGAAGTGCTAATAAGCTAATGTGCTAATGAGATGATTGAATTAGCTAACCAACAAATGAAAACATTGCAGCAATAAAACAATGTAACAATAGATCAACCGACAATTATAAACGTATGGGTGTAAAAACAATAGCAGAGTTCACAGCAGAAGGGCAAAAACCAGAGATTCTATTTTGGGTAGGATGTGCTGGCAGTTTTGATGCTCGTGCTAAGAAGGTGTCTGTGGCATTCGCTAAAATATTAGAATCTGCGGCGATCTCATATGCCATCTTGGGCAACGAAGAAAGTTGTACTGGAGATCCAGCGAGAAGAGCCGGCAATGAATTCTTATTTCAGATGTCTGCTTTGCAAAATATTGAAGTACTTAATGGATATGAAGTACAAAAGATAGTTACCGCCTGTCCTCACTGCTTCAATACATTGAAGAATGAATACCCTAAGTTAGGAGGTAACTATGAAGTGTTGCATCATACTCAGTTGATCAGTCAATTGATAGCTGAAGGGAAACTTAAGGTAGAGAAGAGTGCATTTCATGGAAAAAAGTTGACCTATCATGACAGTTGTTATCTAGGCCGTATCAATGGAGAATACGAAGCACCGAGATCTATCATCAATCAACTCAATGCCGATATAGTAGAGATGGATCAATCGCGGACGCGAGGATTATGTTGTGGTGCAGGAGGTGCTCAGATGTTTAAAGAAGATGAGCCTGGTGACAAACGAATCAATATGGAAAGGGTAGATCAAGCCTTAGAAACTGGAGCTGAGGTGGTTGCTGCTAACTGCCCCTTTTGTATCACCATGCTCACAGATGGCTTAAAAGCACATGAAAAACAAGATGATGTTATGGTTCTTGATATCAGCGAATTAATAGTACAGGCCAATGGTCTATAGTCCACAATTAGAAAAAATTACTTCATCATTAGTCGACATAGGTGATGATGCGCGACTATGGATATTTCAATCAGATCGCGTTTTAAGCAAAGATGAAGTCAGTCATATTCGATCTTGGTTAGATGACTTTACACCAAGATGGACGAGTCATAATCGATCACTTAAGGCTAAGAGCACTATTGCATTTGATAGGTTTATAATCATCGCTCTTGATGAACAAATGTCTCATGCAGCAAGTGGGTGTAGCATCGATAGTCTAACACATCATATACAAGCCATAGGCGACAAGTTATCTATCAATATGATGGACCGAGTAACTTTTTACTTTTTACTTGAAGATGGAGTCCAAGGGTTACACATGAATAAAGTTGAGGAAGCTAACAAATCTGGACTGATATCAAAAGATAGCCTTGTCTTTGATAATCTAATTAAAACCAAGAAAGAACTGCATAATCAATGGATCATACCAATTGGTCAAAGTTGGCAAAAACGCTATCTTTAGAAAGTCTTTTTACAAAGAGATGTTGTCCAAAGTCTTATTGCTGATCGCTCTACTTGTTGACATCTTTTATGTCTTGCCACTATTAGAATATCAACATATTGTCGCATGACAAATGCAACTTTCTTATCAAGATATGGTCCGTGGGCTCTTGTAGCTGGTGCATCTGAAGGGTTAGGTGAAGCTTATGCTAATGAGCTGGCGAAGCGAGGACTTGACATCATATTAGTGGCAAGAACAAAGGCTCGACTTCAATCAGTACATGCAAGGTTAAGTGATCAATATGATGTGCAGATAAAGTACCTCGTCTTAGACCTTAGCGACATCGATCATATGATGTATCGTATCACGGGACTTCAATTAGACATTGGACTAATCGTGTACAATGCGGCATATGCCCCATTGGGTAAATTTATAAATCAAAAGAGCGAAGACCTTCAACTGATGGTCAGAACCAATGTACTCGCTCCTTTAATGTTGACTCATCTTTTAACTCAAGGATTAATGCAACGTCAAAGATCCGGTGGCCTCATTCTAATGTCATCTATGGCTGGTAATCAAGGCACGCCTTTGCTAAGCACCTATGCTGCTACCAAAGCATTCAATACAATCCTGGCAGAAGGGTTGTGTGAAGAGTTGAGAGGTAAAAATATAGACATCATCGCAAGCATAGCAGGCGCGATTAGTACACCTGGATTTCAAAATCTTGGTAAAGACGGGGAAGCATTTGGGACATTGTCACCGGAAGAAGTTGTATCAAAAACATTAGCACAATTAGGTAGAAGATCTTCAGTGGTACCAGGTGTCTTTAATAAGGTTGGAAAGTTCTTGATGATGAGATGTCTACCGCGATCTATGGCCATCAAGATTATGCATCAGAATACAAAATCTTTATTATGAACATTTTGATAGGATGCTTGATCATAATAGTGATATATGCGATTATAACAGCCCTTCACTTCGTACTTCCTGGGCGATGGCATACAGGCTATATAGACCATGTAACAACTGGTCAAAAGTTGCAATATCGTCTTAATGGATTGCTGGTTTTAGTGGTAAGCATATCTATCTGGTATGGATTAGGATACTATGGAGTTGTTGATTATGACATCTTATATCATTATAGATGGTGGACGCTTTCTGGTGCCATTATCATGGGTCTGATCTATAGTGCTTTGATGGTGTTTCCATATCCCAAAGTTTCTACTTCTCTTATAAAAGACTATTTTTTAGGTAGACAACTTAATCCGCAGATTAAAAATGGACATATCGATCATAAGATGTGGTTATACTTGATAGGTGCTGTGATGTTGATACTTAACATTCTTAGTTTTCTATCATATCACATATCCATATACAGTCCTGACACCAACACAGGTGTTTATCTATGTACAGGGATGACCTTATGGTTTGTTTTAGACTATCTGACATTTGAGCATGTACATCTTTACACTTACGACATATTTGCAGAAAGAGTAGGGTTTAAGTTGGGATGGGGATGTCTTGCTTTCTATCCTTTTTTCTATAGTATCAGTATGTGGAGTGTTGTAGATATACCGAACCCAGGTATGCAGTTGTGGCAGCTTATAGGTTCTGGAGTAATATTCATGATTGGATGGATGTTAGCAAGGGGTGCCAATCTGCAGAAATATTACTTTAAGACAACACCAGATCGATCGTTCTTAGGTATCACTCCTTTGTATATAGAAGATGGAAATCGCAAACTGTTGATCAATGGATTCTGGGGGGTAAGTCGTCATGTCAATTACCTTGGAGAGATACTGATGGGTATCGGTATTGCTTCCAGTGTTGGACAATATCACATCATCTGGCCTTGGTTATATCCATTGTATTATGTGTTATTGCTAGTCCCTCGACAGATAGATGACGATAAGAGATGCAAAAAGAAATATGGACCTCTATGGGAACAATACATCCGTAAGGTCAAATATCGCATCATACCTGGCATCTACTAGATGCAGCCATGTCGTGTTCAGATGGATACTCTAGAAGTTGTGATTGAACTCGATCCAATACTCCAATGGAACAAAGTCTCTTGCCCTATCATCCAAGGGCAGTAATACATGAAATCCATAGGTCCAGTTACCATAGCCAGATTTGTATCCACCTCCGATAGAGGGATATAGTATATCTTCTCTGAATTGTCGAAGGCTTTGATCAAAGTCCTCAAAACTGGTATATCCATATTCTCCATGTATGAAGATGTCATCAGTAATCTTTACTCTTCCAAATGCTCCTCCACCAAAAGATATGAGCCCCAGGTCAGAACCATTACGAACATTTATCAAGTCATAAAAGATCTTACCAAACGCGCCAACAGAAAATCGATTTTGAAACTGCGCAGCATAACTAAACTTACCAGATATACTGAAGTTATTGCTAAAACCAAGCGTACCAAGAGATATGGAGTACCATTGCTTTATATCGTCAGCAGATGGTTCTCTAGAGTTTCTTGTTCTTTCTCTCGAGTTATCACGATCTCTCGTTCTGCTTCTTGTCCTTCGTTGTGCATCTATATCGTCAGCAAAGACTATTGCAATAAGTGCAATCATCAAGGCTCTTAACACTCTATTCCGTAACATATATGAATATTTAATGATGTGAATATAGTTATTGTCTTGCTAATGAGGGTATAACACTAGAAGCTGACTTTTTGCCGTCAAAATCAATTACTTTAAGTTAATATTAATAAAGAGTCTCCTTCTTCGTTTTATATTTATCCAAAGATTAATTAAACTGTTCATCCCAGCGAACATCCCATCTATGTCTAAAGTAGTGCTGTTTATAGCATTATGCCTGTGTATTGGTGTCAATCTTCAAGGCCAACAATGCTCGCTTACACTACTCAATAATGAAGAAATTGAGATTGGCGACTTTGATACGATAAGTCTGAGGTTTTATGTGTCTGAGGCAGATGATGTAGACTTAGCTGGATTTCAGAGTATATGTGCTGTGCGGTTGCTTTTTGAGCATCAACAATTGAGTGATATAACCATGACGCTTACTTCTCCTTTTGGAAATGAGGTAACGTTGATTGGGCCCGCCTTGGAAAATAGAACCCAATTTTCGGTTTTTCCGATTGAACATGATCTAACTTTTCTACCGACTGCTGATCCAGACGTATCGCCTCAACCTCCATTAGATGTTCAGTGGACTAATGATCTATTCAATATATGGGAGCGACAGAGCTTTTGGGGAGGTACATATTATCCATTCCTAGGTGATTTTGGAACAGAGTTGGATGTTGGTCCTGTCGTAGGAATATGGGAACTAACGATCATAGATCACTTCCTCAATGCTCAAGGCAAGCTAACTGGTTTTGAGATTACATTTTGCGAAGAAGATGGGCTGGTATGTGATGTGTGTGAAGCTACTGCAGGTCAATTTGCTGTCCAGGACACCCAGTTTTTATGTAGAAATGACTTTTTGGATCTCAGTCCTCTTTTTGACATAGGACCGTCAGATCCTAATCTTTATGATGATTCCTTTTTTGTATTTGATGAAGATGGCAATCCAGTAGCTCAAGGAGCATCTCCTGACTTTACATCGCTGCCAAGTGGTATTTATACGGCATATGGATTGACACTGCTGACTTCACAAGCTGATACCGCCTTAAGTGGATTGGCTGACCTACAGAGGGATGTGTTACTGGATAATGTTGAGATGGCAGGGGGATTTCTATGTATAGATATCAGTGACCCGTTAGTCATTAATCTATCAGAACCTATATTGTCATCCTTGCCCATTGCAAATCTCTGTGTGGGTGAATCTGTAACATTTGCAGGCCAGACAATAAGTGCATCAGGGACGTTTATGGATACCATAGGGAGGTGTGATACTATCGAGACTTTAATTGTGAGAAGTACAGATCTACAAGCTTCTTTTAGTAATGATACCCTATACACAGACTGTATGTCGGGCTTGGTGACTTTTGGGCCAGATATAAGTGGTGGTGTTGGAGTAATTAACTATTCGTGGCGTGAAACCAGAGGATCAGGTGTGTCTGGTGATTCTTCATTAACTTTTTCAGCTGCTGCTGACTGGGAATTGAGCGTCAGTGATGATATATGTGAGATTATACTGGATCTTGTAGTTGTAGAGTCAGGGGTTGGTTTTTCTGTAACCTTAGAAGCAGATCCTCCGAGTTTTAATTGTCAACAGACTGTATCAGAGATAAGATACATACCCACGTTTCCAGTAGATAGTGTGCTGTGGTTTAGAGATGGTGATTTTCTTACCAGAGGAGACCCATTCATAGTAGTGGATGATGAGTCATTGTACTCTGTTGAAGTATATGGAGGTAATGGATGTGTACTGACTGAATCTTTGATGCTTGAATCAGATTTTGAAGCTCCTAGTGCTGTTGTCAATATTCCTGAGATCACATGTACGAACCTCGGTGTCTTGGCAGAATTCACTACTACGTCCAACTTTAGTCGTTCTATCTGGATCAATGATGAGGGAGATACGATCAGTATGGGTATCGATGTAGCGATATCTGAACCTGGCTTCTATGACCTTGTCTTGGTTGGAGATAATCTCTGTGAGACGACGATATCATTTGAGGCAACTACTAATGCCCTCTTACCTGAGATTGAAGATGTACCTGAAGGAGAGTTAACCTTGACATGCGCTACTCCGAGCATATCAATTTCGCCAGATATTGAGGCTGATGTAATTGAAAGTTTCTGGATATTTGGTGTCGATGACACCATCAGAAATATGGATGACATCGTAATATCAGAAGCTAATCTCTACAGATTCGTTGCAGTAGGTAGTAATGGTTGTATTGCGTCAAGAAGAATTGATGTCTCAGTTGATACGATTAAACCCATCTTTCAGATCACTCCAGACTCTATAACTTGTGATCGGCCAGATGCGACGATTATGCTTAGAGGGATCTCTGAAGATGAATCAGTTTCATTTGACGGAGATAATATTACTGCGCGGACCGATACTTCTGTTACCGTAGATGATGTCGGTATGATCACCATCACTGTCGTAAATAATGCAAACCAATGCATGACGATAGAAACATTTGAAGTGAGACAAGATGGATCTGTACCTTCAGTGACACTAGGTGGTACTAACGAGAT
>CAZRXJ010000016.1:0-12523 GCA_964604025.1 uncultured Saprospiraceae bacterium
CTATGATATTGCGGATGACACCACTGGTTACAGTACCTAATCTTGAAGAATAGTATTCTACTTGCTTGTATTTTATGGATTCGCGTTCTGCAGTTATGGCATCTCTTTCTTTTAGTGATATATAAAGACACTGTTCTTCAAGCCCGGCTTTATCTGCACGTTTTATCTTAGTCAGATTTTGGTGTAGTATCCTATGAGCAAGAACATCACTATATCTTCTTATTGGAGAAGTAAAGTGACTATAATGTTCAAAGCCCAGCCCATAGTGTCCTATATTTTCGGAAGAGTAAGCAGCCTTGGACATACATCTTATAGCCATTGGCTTAAGCACTTGTAACACGTCTTCTTGCTCGCTTGATTCGCTAAGACTATTAAGAGACTGTGTGATATGTTTTGGAGAGTCAAAATTCAATTTTATTCCAAATTCTGAAGCCAATAAGGCTAACTCCATCAATCGATCTGGATCAGGAAGATCATGCACTCGATATACATATGGGACCTCTTTACTTTTATCTCTTTTAGCCATAAATCGAGCTACACTTTGATTTGCTAACAACATGTACTCTTCTATAAGTTTGTTAGCATCTTTACGAGTCTTTTTATAAATACCTATCGGTGTACCATCTTCGTCAAGTTCAAATCTTACTTCATCGGTTTCAAAGTTGATGGAGCCTTCCTTGAATCTTTTTTTATTGAGAGATTTTGCAATCTGATTAATATGTACTAATTCATCAACCAATTCTTTTCGTTCTCCATCCAATACTTCTTGAGCTTCTTCATATGTGAATCTTCTATCTGAGTAAATTATAGTTTTTCCCATCCAGACATCTTTCACCTGATGATTAGCACTGAACGTAAATACAACAGAAAAACTCAACTTATCTTCATGAGGTCTCAAAGAGCAAAGCTCATTGCTGATGCGCTCTGGCAGCATAGGGCAGACTCTATCGACAAGATAGACAGATGTGGATCTGCTATATGCGTCTCTATCTAAGGCTGTACCTGGTCTGACAAAGTGAGTTACATCAGCGATATGTACACCGATTTCTACTGCTCCATTTTCTAATTTTTGATAAGAGATTGCATCATCAAAGTCTTTAGCATTGAATGGATCAATTGTAAAAGTTAATATGTCTCGCATATCCCTGCGCAGCGCTATCTCTTCTTGTGTATACTCATCAGTAAGCGCTTCGCTTTCTGCTAATACTTCTGGAGGAAATATTATCTCAAAACCATTGTTGATCAAGATGGCGTTCATCTCAAAGTCATTGCGATCATCAGTATTGAGTACTTCTACGACCTTTCCTATGATTTCTTGTTTAGATCCTTGAGCAAAGTTGAGTATTTCTACAACTACCGCGTCTCCCTGGTTCGCATTGCCAAAATCCTTAGGAAGAATCTTGATGTCGAGCGACATGCGAGGTGTCTTCACATGTGCATATCCAAATTTTTTAAATTCTTGAAACTCACCTATGAAGTTAACACGCTTTCTTTTTATAACTTCTACTATTCTTCCTTCTGGTCTACGTCCTTGTCTATGTAAGATCGCATCTATAGCGACTGTGTCACCTTGAAGGGCGCCATTAACATGTTTAGGAGGAACATAGATGTCTCTTTCTTGTCCATCTACGATTATATATGCACCACCAGATGCTGTTAGATCTGCTCTTCCTTGTAACCTGATCGATTTTGATTTTTTATTTGATTTAGAAAAAGAAGGGTGTATTGCATATCTTCCTGACTTGTCGGATATGACCTTCCCGTCAGATTCTAATTTTTTCAAGGCACTCTTTACTGAGTCTTTGCTATTTTTTGTTTTTAACTTGGATGTAATATTGCCAGTCGAATATATTTTACCTGGTTTTTTTCTGAGCAACTTAATAATTGCATTTTGCAAGAACCGTTGTGGCAGTTTTTTACTTGTTCTATTTTTATAATTTTTCATTTGTCTTTTCAATTTATAATATTCTAAGTAGCACAACTTATTGGTATATAGATGTTGTAACTAGGAAATGACGGTGTAGAGTAGGAGAGAATTGTATAATCACTAATCGTCTTGAAGACTAAATATTATTTCTCCATTGGCCATAAGCTCCATTGTCATTAATTTGCTTTTGAGCGGATCATAATGTTGATCTTTTTTAATTTGCTCTCCAGCGATAATATTGATGATCCAATCTTCATCAATGGTGGCAACTGATCTTTTTAGATTTTGACCATCAGATCGGGTTCCAGCTATAACCTTCCTATTGATCAGAACTCCATTTTTATCATAAGTTGCCATTATGTAATCATACTCCAGCAATGTTCCCTTCCAGTAAACTACGGCATGAAAGTTCTGAGTATCTGGGATGATGTTGCAAGCGATGTACTCTGTATACTCTTCATCTTCGTTCTCTTCAACCGACTCAACCTTTTGCAATATGAATTGCCTAATAACATCAGGACTAAGTGGCCTGTTCTTTCTATCGAAGTAACTGATGTTGTCGTCTGAAAGAGTAAGAGGTAATTTTTCTTTAGAAAAGTGTTTTAAAAACACCTTGAATGATTGTGCTCTCGTCATTGTGTTCATACAAAGCTACATCAAAGTTGCTTCTTATGCTTCCTTGGAGCATCTGATGCTTCTATTACAGTTGACTTAAAGATTTTGTCAAAGTATATATCTATGACTTTTCTTTCGTCATATCGAGTTTTAATCTTGACTCTTCCACGATGCCCCATGAGTAGCCTCTCTTCTATCGGCAGATCGAGGAACAACCTCATTGCATCAGTTAGACGATCTACACTTCTTTTTGGTATCAAGATTCCATTGTGCATATGATCTACTACTTCTCGACACCCTACATGGTCTGTAGTGATAATGGGTCGAGACATACTAGCAGCTTCTAATAAGATACGGGATACACCTTCTTGATAATAAGAGGGAAATACAATACAATCTGCACGATTGATAAATGGTCTGATGTCTTCGTGTGATCCGAGATAATTGATCAATCCTTTATTTTGCCATTGTTCTAGATCAGAGAGCGACACTGACATTGAGTTGTGCGGATTGACAAAACCCACAACTTCAAATTTTATTCCTTTCCCTATTGATCCTAATTGTTCTGCAGCCTGGATGAACTCAAGAATTCCTTTGTCTTTGAGCAATCTCCCAGCAAAAAGAAATCTCGTGATTTTCTTGTTTCTTTTATCATTGGGACTTCCTACAAATCTACTTGTGTTGACACCTTCAGAAGGAAGTATGAAAGTCTTTTCTCGATGGACCAGCCCCTCATGTATAAATCTCTCTTTATCGTCGTTATTGAGAAACCAAAGTTCGTTACTTGCTTTACAAGAAACTTTATAGAGACTTTTAATTAGATATTGTGTAAGACCTGAAAACTGAAAAGTACGCCCGAGTCCTGTGATGACACTTATACTTTTTATACCTAGTAATCTGGCAGCAAGGGATCCATATAGATTCATCTTGATCGTATAATGAATCACTAAATCAAAATGATACCTTTTATAAATAATAGACAACTTTGTTAGCGTTTTAAAGTCTTCTATAGGCGAGGTCGAATGAGCCCTCAATGTAAGAGGAATATAAGTTGCACCTGCCGCAGTTAGTTTATCTGAGTAGTCGTCGTGAGGTGCAACGGCATATACTTTATGCCCTGCACTGATCAGTGCTTTTATGATGCCTAATCTAAAGTTATATATACTCCAGGAAGTATTTGCGACAAGCGCGATACTTTGTCCAGAGTTTTCTAATTGTATTTTATTCAAATCGCTTGTCTTTCAATGAAGATCTTAATTTTTTAATTTCTTGTTCGTCATTGCGAGGATATATAAGAAGTACGTCTTCTTCATCAATTACAATGTAGTCTTCTAAACCTTTTATGACGACCAATTTGTCCTTTTTTTGAATTCTTACCAGATTTCCTTTGCTTTCTTGAATCTCACTATGTGGCGATAAAGTAACATTCTCGTCTTTATCTTTTTCCAAATAAGCGTATAGAGAATTCCAGGTTCCTAAGTCCGACCAACCTATATCGACTGGAATGGTATATACATTGTCTGCAGATTCTAGAATAGCATAATCAACTGATATTTTATCAGTCAATGGATATACCTCGTTGATATAATCTTGCTCCCTCTTGGTGCCATACTTAGAGATGTCTTTACTGAGCACTTCTATAATCTGAGGTGCTGTTTTAGAAAAGTTATTTAAGATGGTTTTACACGACCATATGAATATACCTGCATTCCACACGTATCCACCTTGATCCAAATATTGTTGGGCTATGGAAAGCGTTGGTTTTTCTTTGAATGAGTTGACTTTATATATACCAGCATATGCGGATGAAGCATCATAATCTATATAACCATAACCTGTATCTGGTCTGGTGGGGGTGATGCCAAGTGTAACGATCGCATCATTAGAAGCTGCTTTTGCATAGCCCTTTTGCATAGCTGATACAAAGGCCTTTTCTTTCTTTATAATATGATCTGCAGGTAGTACAGCGAATACTGCCTCTGGGTCAATCGCTTGAAGATGAAGTGCCGTATAAGCGACACATGGAGCAGTATTATTTCTTGATGGCTCTAATAATAACTGACCTTTAGTCAACATCGGTAGTTGTTCTAATATCTGATCAGCATAGATAAGATTGCTTACGATATATACATTTTGTATGGGTACAAGTTCTTTTAATCGTGCTACGGTCTGTTGTAAGAGTGAAGAGCCACTACCGGTTATATCTAAGAATTGTTTGGGCGTAGTCTCTCTACTGGCTGGCCAAAATCTTGAACCCACTCCTCCTGCCATGATGGCAACATATTGATTCTTATTCATTTCTCTGGGATTCTAACATGACACTAAGATACTCTTTTGCTAAGAACACATTATAAGAAAAGAGCATATGAAATGTGCTTTTAAGATTTTCGATATAATTGTTACTTTCATCGCGTCGTCTATTTATGAAAATTGAAAAGCTGAACTATGACCAACGAAAGAAGACTATTTTACGCCAGTTGTTTTGCTCTTATTACCACTGCACTTTCATTTAGTATAAGAGCTGGGATCCTTAATCAACTGGGCGAGGAGCTCAGTTTTTCTGCTGAACAACTAGGGAATATCAATAGCATGTGGTTTTTTGGTTTTCCCATATCCATGGTTATTGGTGGTCTTATATATCACACTATAGGGGGAAAGATCATTATGCAGTTTGCTTTTTTTGCACATGCAGTTGGGATTATAATGACGATCTACTCTGGTAGTTATATAGGATTGATGATATCTACTTTTTTGGTAGGTCTTGGTAATGGTTGTACAGAAGCAGCTTGTAATCCTATGATTGCTGATGCATACGAAGGCAACATGATGAGTAAGATGATGAATCGATTTCACATGTGGTTTCCAGGAGGAATCGTCATCGGAGCTGTTGTATCTTATTTTATGACTGGTATGGGAACAAGTTGGCAAGCACAGATATGGGTCATCCTGATACCGACAGTTATCTACGCTTACTTGTTCTGGGGTCAAGAATGGCCTAAGGCTAAAGTGCCAGAAGGAGGAACCATAGCAGGTAATTTCAAAGCTATGTTATCGCCATTATTCATCTTTATGATGGTTTGTATGTGGTTCACTGCACAATCGGAGTTTGGTCCAACACAATGGATAGATCTAATCTTATCGAGTAGTGGGGCGCAACCTATGTTAATACTTGCATTGATCACTGGCACAATGGCTGTAGCCAGATACTTTGGTGGAGATGCCGTTCATAGATTCAACACTACAGGTGTATTATTGATATCTGCTATCCTTGCTGCTATCGGTTTATTCTTGTTTACTCAATTGACAGGCCCAATTGTATACGGAGTTGCTATAGTTTATGCCCTTGGAGTTGCCTACTTCTGGCCAAACATGATAGGATTTGTTGCTGACTATATGCCAAAGAGTGGAGCATTGGGTATGTCTGTTGTTGGTGCTGTAGGGATGTTGTCATCATATTTTATGCAACCCATCATAGGCCGGTGGATAGATGGCAATAGAGCGATCGGTACATCTAATGGATTAGAAGGTGAAGCCCTTGAGCTTTTTACGGGTCAAGAGACCTTAGGAACTATCTTTTACTTTCCAGTGATACTTATTGTGTTGTTTGCAATCTTGTACTTCTGGATGAAGGGAAAAGATCAAGAAGGATTAACTACACATTAAAGAATAAAAATCGATTCAAGCATCGCTCTCATGAGTTGTGCTTTTTCATCCGTTATGTAGTATCCACTAGCTCAAGTGACGACACTCAATAAGTTATTAATGGAGTCCAAGACAAGGATGCACTTGGACAACCCTTGTTTATATGGTGTTTAAGCCTATAACAAGCATATGTTCTTCAATTCTCATGTTATATATACCCCTATCAAATATTTGGGTTTAACCCTGATATGACTATCATGTGATTAGATATGGCACAATATTTTCACTATACGAAGTGTTTATAAAGCACATATAGATTAACCACATTGGATTATCAGACCAACACCTACATATGCAGCACAACTACACTACTAATCAAATTATCAAATATTTATACTGCGAGCTTCCTGCGCTTGAGCATCTGGAGACAGAACATGCTATAAAACACAACCCGGAGTGGGCGAGCAAGTATAAAAGATTGAAGAGTGCATTAAGCGCACTACCCAAGTTTCAGTTCTTTCCTAAGCATTCTGTAGTTAAATCTATACTTCAGTATAGTGCTACAGTCTAAATTAAGAAAGGTAAACTTCTGATCAAGGCTGGATACAATGTCGAGGTATAGCCTCTTCAAATAGATGAATCAATCTATCGAAGAGGGCTTTATTGCTACGACGTATAGATCGACCGTCGATCTCTGTGATCGGGGTTAGTTCACCCATTGTACCTGTACAGAATACTTCATCCGCAGTATATAACTCTGTTAAAGAGATGTTCTTTTCGACGATTGAGATATCGTTCTCTTCACATATCTGAATGATCATGCCTCTGGTGATACCATGTAAGCAAGCATCAGCATGTGGTGTATAGACTTTGTTGTCTCTGATCATGAATATGTTAGTGCCGTTGAGCTCTGAAGCAAAGCCCGCATAATCGAGCATAAGTCCAGCATCTTTACCCGCAACATTTGCCTGAATCTTTGCCTGAATATTGTTGAGCAAATTGTTGTGATGGATCTTCGAATCCAAGAATGAAGGATTATTTCTTCTTATCGTAGACGTGAACACTGTGATCCCATGATCATTGTCATAGACAGGAGGCTTCCATTCTGCAAGAATAATCAGTGTACATCCAGATTGGTTAACTCGTGGATCCATACCCGAAGTGATCTTATCACCTCTGGTCAAAGTCAATCTGATATGCGTGTCTTTTAGCATGTCATTTGCCGCAAGGGTCTGCTTGATAGCATCTCTTATGAATGCTTCACTGGGGATCTCTTCGAAGGCTAGAGTGTGTGCTGAGTCAAATAATCTCCTAAGGTGTCGATCCAACAACATGATACCTTCTGGATAGACTCGCAGGCCTTCCCAGACGGCATCTCCACCTTGGACGACGCTATCAAAAACTGAAATCTTTGCATCATCACGATGATACAGTTGGTCACCTATCCAGACCTTAATTTCCTTATTTCTTGGATCGAATTTTTGAAGCATCTGATTTTATTGCTATTAAATGATAACCTTTTCTCACCTATATCGCTTTCGCAAATATAGAACGAAGAGAGTAAAGCTTATATAATATCGATTAGACCATAGTTGTCACCATGGGAAGTAACTCGACTATTAAGGAAAAAAGAGTATTTTTAGTATACATTATTGACAATTTGAAAATATCAAGCATTACCCAAAGTCTTAAAATTGAATGTAAAATTCTTCCCAGTTAAAAAGAAATAGTCCCAAGAAAGATGGTTTGTCATTTAACTAGTTAAAAGTCTATCGTGACAAGCCACATACAATGTTTACACTGATTGAAAATCAATCGAGTAGAGTACATGGGGTGATACAATTGATCAAAGATGAAGGTATGTTAATTATGGAGCTGATTGAATTGGCTCCGTTTAATATTGGCTCTAATAAAGAACACGAAAAAGTTGCGGGTTGCTTGATAGCATTTGGATGTAGAGAATCATTAAAATTGAATAGTGCTTACAAGGGTTATCTAACCTTTGTCTCAAAATCAAGTTTAATCGAACTTTACAAAAGTAAATACCACGCTACTCAAAGCATAGGAACAAGAATGTACATTGACCCAACATCAGGTGAAAAACTGATTAAAACATATTTGCAAGAATGAAAAAAGATAAAGACATATTAAGTCAGTTGACAGATGGAGTCTTAACACTTCCAATAGACGTTGGAACAAAAGAATATCAAGACTTTAAACTTCTTATCAGAGGTAAAGTAGCAGAAACACCTAAAGAAGAAAGAATCAAGATCTCGCTACTTGGACTAAAATATAATATGGAAGATTATCTAGAATCAAAATTAGAGATTACCCAAGTGGGTAGTTTTATCAAACAGTTCATCAAACTTATAGAGATAAAACAAATAGAATTTGCAAACTACCTAAATATAAAACCATCTAATCTCAGTAAAATTCTAAATGGTGAAAGACGATTAAACATCGAAATGGCTTTGATCTTGGAAAAACTGTCAAGCATAAATGCCGAATTATGGCTTAGAATTCAAAGTCAAAACGTAATGCTTAGAGTACAAAAGTTACAATCGAAGCAAATGAACAAGTACTAATTAAAAGAGCTTAAGTAACGCCTTATGATATACCCTACAAAAAATCGATAACAACTTATTTTGATGATTAAAAAGATTGGAACAATACTATTCTTATACGTAACCCTTGGACTACTGACACCAGGTGCACTTATAGGTAGTAGTGTTACCTCTAATCAACAATCCAACAATCTCTACACTATTGAATCCTTGCAAGAGGACCACGACGTACACCCGGTAGGTATATCGCATGATGCTGACCTAGACATAACCATAGAAAATGTGTCAACATTAACAGACGGCCTAGACTTCATCCCATATGACCAACTCAGTTATGATCTCCAGACCAACCAATACTACTTGGGAAAATTCCAATTACAAAACAATCTTGAGGACGCTGAAAACTATACGGAGTGGGTCTTACGATTCTCCAATACAATCACCGAGATAGACCTGTATGCAGAGCAATCCGATGGAACTTATCAGCTGTATAAGAGCGGCGAATTTGTTCCTTATAGACTTAAGTCCTTTAAACCCACTTTAGACATGAATTTGTTCCGCATCACCTTGCCAAAGGATGAGGCCGTACAATTCTATTTTCGCGCCCAAGCAGAACGGCAAAATGTACCTCCTGACTTTAATATCTCCCTAAAGCATACAACAGTCTTTGCGACATCCTTAAAGGAGCATAAGATCTTTCACTATTTTCTTTTTGGATTTTTTGCGATGATGATCCTATATAGCTTGACAGGAGCTGCGATCAAGCAAGACAAGAGCTTTTTGTACTACGCTATCTATGTTATAGTCTTAGGCACTCATGCTGCTAATTCTTCAGGACATACTGAGGACTGGTTCGGAGTCATTTTGTTTCCTGACAACCCCAAGTATGCTTATCTGTTCAACACCATGATTCTTGTCGGCTTCATGGCGTACATCGGATTTATCAGGAGCTTCTTGAATCTCAGTCAACTCATGCCAAGGTGGGATCGATTTTACAGATATTTATTCTGGTTTTGTATTCCTATCATTGTCATCCATCTTATAGTAGCTAAGACTTCTAATTATAGTCATGGTGTCGCTGATTTTGTTATTGGTGCTTATGGGGCTATCTTTCTTATATCTTCTGTTGTATTTACTTACCAACTATACTGGACAAAGGACAAGAAGGGCTTTTTCATAGTTGCCGGTATGGTATTCATACTCATTGATTTGTGTCTCAACCTCCTGTCTCTGCTTGAGTTCATTCATTATCCATTGTTAAATATGAAAATTGGCTTTGTGGCAGAGATCTTGATATTTTCATTAGGATTGGCCTATCGCGAACAAGAAAATGTAAGAGCTAAAGAACAAGCGAACTTCGAACTTGAAAAAACAAAGTTTTTACAAATACAAGAGCAAGAGGAGTTAGACCAATTAAAAAAAGTAAACGACCTCAAAAGTCAGCTCTATACCAATATCACTCATGAGTTCAGGACCCCACTTACCGTCATCATGGGGATGAATGACAATATCAAGGGTCATGACAAAGAGCGCCAGATTATACATCGCAACAGTGAAGACTTGCTTCGATTAATTAATCAGCTATTGGATCTGTCTAAGGCTGAATCTGCATCTTTAGAAGTACATAAATCCCAAGGAGACATCATCTCTTTTTTAAAATTTATCACCGAGTCGTTTTACTCTATGGCTACTGATAAAGGGGTAAGACTTACATTTTATGCAGAGGTCTCTTCCTTAGAAACGCTATTTGACGAGACAAAAATCCAGCACATCTTTTATAATCTGCTTTCTAATGCTATAAAGTTTACCGAAGACGGAGGTAAGGTAGTCTTCCATGTCCAGCAGGTCGCGGAAGGCGCCCAGGATTATCTCAAAGTTAAAATTCAAGACACAGGCATAGGCATACCTGAAGATCAATTGCCCCACATATATGATCGATTCTACCAAGTGGATAATTCTAATACCCGACATGGAGAAGGAACAGGTATAGGGCTTGCCTTAGTCAAAGAGCTTGTGCAGCTCATGGATGCTAGGATAGAAGTATCGAGTAGTGAAGGAGCCGGAACAGAATTTATAATTTGGCTCCCTATAGAAGTGATCAAAGTTACGAATGCAACGTTAAGTACTTCTCATAATTTGGAAAATGGAACTGTCGATGCAATAACTACTTTAGAAAATCAGCATGAACCACTTTTATCTCTATCACAAGAAGACCTCCCGATTCTTTTGATTATAGAGGATAATAAGGATGTCGCTTTATATATCCAGTCTATACTTGACAAAGACTATCATATCCATCTTGCCAAAAATGGACAACTGGGGATAGAGAAGGCCATATCCATCATCCCGGACATCATCATCAGTGATGTCATGATGCCGATCAAAGATGGATATGAGGTCTGCGATACACTCAAGCAAGATGAACGGACTAATCACATACCGATCATCCTCTTGACTGCTAGAGCATCACAAGATGACAAAGTCACTGGACTCCAGTTCGGGGCAGATGCATTTCTTACCAAGCCATTTCAAAAAGCAGAGTTGCTTGTGAGATTAGAAAAACTTACCGCTTTGCGGCACACCCTACAAGAACGATATTCAGATAGTACCAATGGCTTGGCACACAATATTAAAGAAGGAAATCCATTTATAGAAAAGCTCAAGGTACTTGTACAGTCGCAGATGGATAATTCAGATTTTTCAGTGAGCGATCTCGGTAAGGCTCTGCACATGAGTGACATGCAAGTCTATCGGAAGCTCAAGGCATTGACTAATCAAACTCCTTCCGCTTTCATCAGGTCCATCCGACTGACAAAAGGAAAGCAACTCCTTCAACAGACTGATCTAACGATTGCCGAGATCGCTTATGAAGTAGGCTTTAGCAATCCCAACTACTTCTCACGTACCTTTCATAGGTCCTTTGGTCGTCCACCTAGTGAATACAGGAAGTAAGCTAACAATGAAAGCACCCTGAAGGGCTGCCATCTAATTAGCCGTGGGTGTCAACCCACGGATATAAGCCAAAAGGGCCAGCATGTTTGGTGTGCATTTTTGTGTCAAAAATCATGACAAACAATAATCTTACCCACTCACACCCTCGATCCCTGAAGGGAAGGCCACTCTCACTTAACCCTTGAAATGATTGGGAATAAACCCTCGTACACTTCTCAAAGGACGGTCTTCATAAGTAACTGTAAGACAGTCACTTAGCACATATTCTACACAAAAATTGCAAGATATGTGCATGATATTTCCCACTTGATGTCGTATAGCAACAGACTATTGTAAGATACGTACAGTACGTAGACATCTACCTCCACCATCTTTGTATTGTCAACAACGACAACATTAAAAATCACACAGCATGTTCACTTCATTTCAAACTACAATCACTGCACCAACCGCTTCCAGTATTGATCGAGACGACATTCGGATCAGTACTCGAGAGCAAGAGGTACTGCACCTCATCGCCTTCGAACACACTGCCAAGGAGATAGCTACTAAGCTATATATCAGTTATGAGACCGTCAATTCACACCGCAAGAATATCATGTCGAAACTCGGTGTGAAGAATACAGCAGGGATGGTCAGGGTGGCGTATGAGCGAAGATTGCTTATGTGCTAATAGTTCGAGAAGCACGTAAGAAACTCTTGTGCTTCGTCTTTCGAAGGAAGCAAAATTCTGAACCATCAGTTATCAACTAGAACTTAAAAAACAACTATGAAAAATATTAAAACCATAATCCTCCTTATGATCAGCACCCAGATCATCTGG
>CAZRXJ010000017.1:0-12489 GCA_964604025.1 uncultured Saprospiraceae bacterium
TCTTGCATACATATCCCAGTAAGGTGCTCCAAGTCCTGCAAATGCTGGAACAACAACAACTCCTTCTGATGATTCTATTTTAGCTGCAAAGTATTCTGAGTCTGGAGACTCATCGATGAGCTTTACGCTATCTCTCAACCATTGTACAGCTGCACCAGCTATGAATATAGATCCTTCAAGGGCATAGCTAACTTTTCCATCGACTCCCCAAGCTATGGTGGTCAACAATCCTGACTTAGATGTAACCATCTTTTTGCCAGTATTCATCAACATAAAGCATCCTGTACCATAGGTATTTTTAGCCATACCAGGGCTATGGCATGCTTGTCCAAACAAAGCAGCTTGCTGATCTCCAGCTATACCAGCGATCGGAATCTCGGCGCCTAAAAGTGATGCATCAGTCATCCCATAAACTTCACTACTCTGACGTACTTCTGGTAAGACTCCTGCTGGAACATTCATCTCTTTGAGGAGTTTCTTATCCCAATCCAACTTTGCAATATTGTATAGCATCGTTCTTGACGCATTGGTATAATCTGTGATGTGCGTTGTACCTCCCGTCAGCTTATAGACCAACCAACTATCTATGGTGCCCGCCATGAGATCACCTGCTTGTGCGCGCTTTCTTGCACCTTTGACATTGTCAAGTAACCACTTGATCTTAGTCCCAGAAAAATAAGCATCTACAACAAGGCCAGTGTTTTTCTTTATGTACGTCTCAAGTCCACGGCGTTTTTTCAATTGATCACAGAATCCTGCAGTTCTTCTGTCTTGCCAGACAATAGCGTTGGCTATTGGCTCCCCTGTCTTTCGATCCCAGACAACAGTAGTCTCTCTCTGATTAGTAATCCCTATACCTGCTATATCCTTAGCACTAATCTTTGTTTTTTTAAGTACTTCTTGGGCTACACCCAACTGTGACTGCCATATCTCTTTCGCATTATGTTCTACCCATCCTGGCTTGGGAAACATCTGAGTGAACTCACGTTGTGCTGACCCGACGATACCTCCGCGCTTGTCAAATATAATTGCCCGAGAACTTGTTGTGCCTTGATCTAAGGCAAGAATATATTTAGCCATAATGTGTGTGTAGATTATATTATAAAATTAACTTTTTAAACAACCCCAAAATAGTGAATATATCAGAGTGCTGATTATAATTACTTTGAACTTATATATGCTTCTTCTTTATGTTCTTTGACAGTCTTTATGAGCTTCATACTTCCAGAATGTCATCCGTTAATGCCTCTACCCTTTCATCTTTGTAATAGTGCGTCGCATCCTTCATCAAACTATCCAGGATCTCTCTTTCTCGATATAACCGTTCGGTAGACCAGTCAAGTTCTTCAGACATTTTTTGCAAGATCGATTCCTTTATATTGTCGATGCTTAATATGTCAAAGTATAGTCTTCCTGTACGTCTGACAAAGTAGTCTTCAGCTCGCTGAATCATCTCATACTTCAGACAAAAATCCAACTCAGCTAACGCCAAGTTAATCTCAGGGTCAACCTGGTCATACTGCTTTCTGTTTTTTAAAATATTTGACGCTTGACGGCCATAGTTAGTAACTAGATACCAGCCTACGCTTTTATCTAATCCTTCTCTTTGACATTGATTCGATATCTCCTCAATATAAGCTTGCACCTCCTTATTGTCTTTTAATGGCTCGGGCGTTAAGGCAATCGACTTGGTTGTGGCTTTCTTATACTTGATACCTTGCTCGCCAGCCAATTGCTTGTGAACCATATCTACGATACGCTCAGCCATCTTCCTATAACCTGTCAGTTTGCCTCCTGCGATAGCAATCAGGCCATCAGAGGCCACAAAGATTTCATCTTTGCGACTTAGTTCAGAAGGAGACTTGCCATCTTCATGTATAAGTGGTCTTAATCCAGCCCAATTACTGATGACATGATAACTGGTGATATTAGCCGTAGGGAAAGTATTGTTGACCGCTTTTAGAAGATAATCGCGATCTGCTTCCGTAGCAACAACACGATCAATAGATCCTGTATAAGGTGTATCAGTTGTGCCAATATAGGTCACTTTACCTCTTGGGATGGCAAAGATCATCCGACCATCGGGAACATCAAAATAAACAGATTGCTTTAAGGGCAGTCTCTCATGCTGAACAACGATGTGTACACCTTTGGTAAGCCGCAGTCGCTTATCTGTTACCGAATTATTAATACCCCTTAACTTATCAACCCATGGTCCGCCGGCAGCCACTATTTTCTTAGCCCTTATGTTGATTTTACTTTGATCCAATAGGTCAGCACATGCAACGCCAGAGATACGGTCACCTTCATAATCAAATCCAGTTACTTCTAGATAATTGATGGCCAGCGCTCCATATGCTGCTGCTTTCTTAATCAACTCAATCGTCAACCTTGCGTCATCCGTACGATACTCTGCATAATAACCCGCTCCCTTCAGGGTAGAAGGGTCAAGCAACGGTTCTTTATCAAGGGTCTTCTTCTTAGATAACATCACCCTACGATCCTTCTTGTCAACATCAGCAAGAAAATCGTAGACCCAAAGACCAAGAGCAGTAGAATATTTACCAAAAGTGCCATCAACAATAATGGGCAAGAGCATCTTCTCCGGTAGGCACAGGTGTGGCGCAAGTCTGTTAACAATGGCTCGTTCTGTTCCTGATTCTCTTACTAAAGCTATATCTAATTGTTTTAGATATCTCAGTCCACCATGTATAAGCTTAGTCGACTTAGAGCTGGTGCCAGATGCGAAATCTCTCTTCTCAACCAGTGCTGTTTTTAATCCTCGTGATGCTGCATCTAAAGCAATACCACATCCTGTTGCACCACCTCCTATGATAACAAGGTCATACTCCTCTTGACTCAAGATAGACTTTCTCTCTCGTCTATCGAATGATGAAAAAACATCTTTATTGCTCATACCTCATGCCTTCTTAAGGTCAATACTTAAGTTAGTTTTTATTTACTCCAATAGTTTTTCTGAAACCTTTAGAAAAAGATAATCAACAACGACATACAAATATTATGTTATTTATTGATAAACTGTCAGCTACATAAGACTTAGATTGTTCTAAATTGTCTTTGAGATACATTGAGCAAGATAATAAGAGGGTAATTATAACATTGAACATGAAAACAAAAGTAGATATTAGGTCAGCTTCCTTGACTTCCGCAGAAATATCATGGTTTGCTCCTATATGTAATGGAGACGATAGGTATCTCGGCGCGCATGAAGCCAAGTATAAAAGTAATTGGGACAACACATCTGACATACTGCTCACTGCCGATAAGTTGGGATATCGCAATATACTTTGCCCATCTTCATATCAAGTGGGGCAAGATACGATGACATTTGCCTCAGCAGTGGCACCATCCACCCAACAGATAAATCTTCTTACTGCAATCAGATGTGGTGAGATTCATCCTCCTATGTTAGGTAGGGCCATAGCCACATTGGATCACATCTTAAAGGGTAGGTTGACTATAAACATTATCTCTTCAGATCTGCCTGGCACCAAGTTGTCTTCAGAAGATCGGTATCAGAGGTCTCGGGAAGTTATTGAGATTCTAAAACAAGGATGGACACAAGATTATATAAACTTCACAGGACAATTCTATAATCTGCAACTCGATAGTCAACCAGTAAAATCGTATCAGCAGAATGGTGGGCCATTACTGTACTTTGGAGGATATTCGCCTGCTGGCGTTGAATTGTGCGCCGAGCATTGTGATGTATATCTTATGTGGCCAGAAACTGAAAATCGACTGCTCGAACTGATGCAACAAATGAGTAACAAGGCTGCATCATATAATCGCAAAGTAGACTTTGGTTTGAGGGTACATGTTATAGTTAGAGAATCTGAAGAGGAGGCTAAAGAAGCAGCCCGCATACTGATGACAAAAATAGATGATAAGGCAGGTACTGAAATTAGAAATAGAGCACAGGACGCAAAGTCCTTAGGAGTCTCAAGACAAAGTGATATGAGGATGGCGAGTGACAATGATGGTTTTGTCGAAAACTACTTGTGGACAGGCATAGGAAGAGCAAGATCGGGATGTGGTGCTGCACTTGTCGGCAATCCAGATCAAATCGTTGACAAAATCAATCGCTATATGAATATGGGAATTAGATCATTTATCTTTTCCGGTTATCCACATCTTGAAGAATGCAAACTGTTTGCTGAGTATGTACTACCAAGAATTAAAACATGTTCTATGCCAATTGTTCAAAACCGTATACCTTTATCATCACCGCTTACACCATTAGCTCATGCAGTCAGAAAATAAAAATATTCAATTCTCATTTATGTGGATGCTCATCGTGGCTTTATTGATCAGTTCTATGAGCTGTCAAAATGACAAAACAAAAATGGCAAAAGAGGATCATTCTCCCGTAGCCCAATTCTCACCTGTGACTGCAAAGTATAATCTCAATGAACCTGATGAAGTGTGGTCACTCTCTGCAAGACTAAAGGAGATATCAGGATTATCTTATGATTCAACCAGTAATGAGTTGCTTGCCGTAAATGATGAGATGGGAGTATACTATAGATTAGACATCAGCAATGGAGAGATATCGAATAAAAAATCCTTTGCTAAGAAAGGAGATTATGAAGGAATAGAAATCGTCTATGACAAAATCTACATTGTGGAAAGTAACGGAAAGATACACTATATAGATAATGACGATAAAACTGACAAAATGAATACTTCTCTAAGTGGCGCTAATGATATAGAGGGACTGGGTTATGACCCGACCAATTCGATGCTTTTACTCGCATGCAAGGGGAAACCAAGCATTAGTGATGGGCAACACTTGAAGAAGACTAAAGTAGTATATGGTTTTAATCTAAAGACGTCAAAATTTAATGAAGAACCATTCTTGGTTGTAGCAGATAGCTCTCTTATTCAATTCTGCGAACAAGAATTACTATCAAGTGAGGCAGATCAGAATAAAGTAAAGCAGTACCGGAAACGATTAAAGTCTTTCTCCCCATCTGCCATCGCATATAATCTACAGGAGGATGCTTTCTATCTATTATCGAGTGTTGGCAAATTACTGGTTGTGATAGATCGTCAGTCTAAGATTAAATCATTGGATTTTTTAGATGAGGGCATACACAGACAGCCGGAAGGAATTACATTTGACAATGATTATAATCTGTACGTTAGCAATGAAGGAAAGTTTGGGGTTGCAAGAATATTCAAATATAATTATTGACTGAGCACTAGCTCTACTCTTCTATTTTTTGCTCTATTGTGTGCTGTATCGTTTGGTGCACGCGGTTGCTGCTCACCATAACCGATTGCCACTAATTTTATTCCAATTTGAGACATCGTTGACTCAATGTACTGTTTTATAGATTGGGCTCGTCTTTCTGACAATCTATAATTATAGTCTACTGGGCCAACATTGTCGGTATGTCCCATGATGGTTACTTCTTCAATATCATTCTGTGATAATAAGTGAACAAGACTGTCCAATTTTATCAATCCTTGATGGCTCAGGTTATAATTGTCAAAATCAAATAATATATCACCATCCCAGACAATGGGCTCACGCACTTCTGTCATCTCAGGGCCTAGGTATCTGCTGTCAAATATAAATCCGTATTTGGATGGATAAGCTTGATAATACCAAATCTTAATAGGGTATAAACCTCTCTTAAGATTGATACTATCACGTGCCACAGCCATGTGATGTACCCCATCATTATCAACTATAAGTTCTTCTTCTATCCACAACTTAGATCCATCATCGCTGGCAAGTATAAACTCATAATTTCCATCCTGAGGAATCATCATCTGCGTTGTAAAGATGATACCAAACTCCTTCTTCATTTCAATATCTGGAAACGGATCTTTGATGGCTCTTACACGTACCATGATCTTCTTCCAAGTTAGATAATCCACAGGCTCTAACGCTTCGACATAAGGTCTATAACCCCATCTCAATGAATCAAGTGGCAGTTTATAAACCTTTCCTTCAAAGTTTGTGAATCCCGGTTTTAGATCTTTTTGTGCAAGCGTAATTATTGGGAATAGGAAACAGAAGACCAATAAGAAGAAACCTTCTTGGCGATCATTCAAATTAGATAGTTGTCTTTTACACATAAGAACATCAAGAACCTATCAAATTAAAACGAGGTATAAAAACCGATTATTATATATCCTAAGATGCGACTAGATTTATATATGGCAAGAATAACATGAAACCAATGATAAAGACTGTTATAGCGGAGATCAAAACAGCTCCAGCTGCTATATCTTTTATACGGCCAATTAAGGGATCAATATCATCCTGCACAAAATCACAGAACTGCTCTATCGCCGTATTGATCATCTCCATAGTTATGATCCAACCGATGCACATGATCAATATCATCCAATCTAGTCGAGACAGTTGAACATAAAGTGCCAAACCAACAATCGTGATCATAGCCAATACATGGATTTTCATATTGGTCTCTGTGTCTATAACTGCAACTATACCACGTATGGCATACATCAAACTTTTTATTCTTGCGCTTATCATATCTATATTACATCTGTCTATACCCAATAAATGAAAATAAGTAATCAAATCTTATATTTCCGTTGTCAATGATAGATCTCATTATCGTATTAGCATACTTCGTCATCATAATGGTGACCGCCTTAAGTGCCCAAACTGAAGGACCGGAAACGGCAGAGTCCTACTTCTTGAGTAATCGCAATCTGACATGGCCTTCTATAGCATTGTCAACTATAGCAACTAACATCAACGGCTACCAATTCTTAGGCATGATGGGCTCAGCCTATCTTTTTGGCTTGGCTCAAGCCAATCTTGAGATCAACGCCATCCAAGGCATCTTGCTGGCTGCTTTCGTATTCGTGCCCATGTATCTTAAAGAACGTGTGATCACCATTACACAGTTTATAAAACTCAGATTGGGTAAGACGGTGAGCTTAGGTTATACGATCGCCAACATTGCGTTATTTAGCACGATTACATTAGGTGCTGCACTTTTTTGGGGGGCATATGCTGCTGAACAAGTCTTTGGAGATTATCTCTCGGTTATCCATAGTGACAAGCTCATAAGAGTTGCTATTTTAATTATCGGCCTTGGAATATTCTCAGCCATATATACATATTTTGGAGGATTGAGTGCAGTTGTCAAGACTGATATTATACAATTTACAATTTTACTATTGGGCGGTATAGTGGTATTAGTGGTATCGCTCCAACATGCTGGTGGTTGGTCAGAACTTTATAACAAAGCTTCAGGTCATATGCATCTACACTTACCTGCTGACCATGATACACTCCCTTGGATACACATATTTGGATTGTTCTTTCTCAATATTAATTATTGGTGTGCTAATCAGACTGTGATGCAACGTTCTCTTGCAGCTAAGTCACTGAGACAAGCTCAGATAGGACTGATGGTTGGTGGGATCATGAAGTATGTCATGGCATTGATCATCATCGTTCCAGGTATAGCATTGTATGTCATTCTAAAAGATCAAGGAGGACTTGAAGATCCCGATATGGCTTTTCCATATCTAATCTCTACCTTTCTCCCCATAGGTCTGAAGGGTTTGATTCTTTGTGCTTTGTTCGCTTCTCTCATGAGTACGGTCGATTCAACTTTTAATTCTCTAGCTACTTTGTGGAGCGTAGATATATTCAAAGGTTATATAAAGAAAGATGCGTCTGATGCGCAAATGATTAATGCAGGAAGAAACACGATTCTGGTTTCACTTTTCACTGGTATCATCATGGGTTTGATTTTGCTGTATGTAAAGTTCAACAATCCTGATACCGCTTTTACACATACTCTTAATCAGCTCCGGTATTTTATAAATTGTGGTATTGTTGTTCTTATCTGTAGTTCAGTACTATTAATCAAGCCATCCCATAATGGCGCATTGATCGGTTTTGTACTAACCGTTCCATTACAATTTGTGATTTTGTATTTATTTCCTGATATGAATTATTTTGTAAGAGCTTTCTGGGTTATTGCAACAGGTCTACTTACAGTAATTGCCGTCAGTTACCATGATGGAATGGTATCATGGAAAGATTTATTTGTAGCCGGAGATTCATCTATTAAGTGGTACGGATGGACGCTTTTGACATCTCTGATTGTAGTGCATTTCATATTTCATTAATCTATTGTTGTCTTTAGAATACCCAGAACTGGGTATAAAAGTGACAAAATTGTATGGTAATTTGAGCTTTAATCTCACATTATGATTAAATGCAAAAGAATTCTAACTCTTAGTCTGCTATGCTTTTTGAATAGTATCAGCTTTGGTGCTGTAGTCAATTGGGATGGCGACGGCACTACTGACAACTGGTCTGATGCAAAAAATTGGGATAACGATATGCTTCCTACATTTATTGATGATGTAGTTATAAGAAATGCCAAAGTAAATATGGATATATCGGCTAGCATTTTATCCTTAACGATTGAAGAAGAAAGTGAATTAACAATTAATGAACAACTTACGATCAATGGAGCGGGGGCACAAGGAATCCTAGTAGACAAAAGCACCATTTTAAATAACGGAACTATTACAATTCCAACTTTTACAGGACATGGTATAGTCAATACAAATGCTTCTAATTTTATGAATAGTGGGACTATACAAATATTCAATATTCTAAATGGTTCAGGAATAGTGAATGAAGCCGACTGGATAAATAATGGAAAAATAGAAATGGCATCCACAGACCTTAATGCACTTAATAATTCTGACAACTTTGAAAATAACGATACTCTAAATGTTAATGCACTAGTTGGAAACGATGTAGATGCAATTTATAATACTGGCAACTTTACTAATATAAATAAAGGAGTCATACAAGTTAGCAATGTAAGTGGAGAAGATTCAAATGCAATAGAGAGTACAAATCAGTTCAACAATCAAGGAAAAATCAACATATCAGATATAGGCTATACGGGCATTGAACATTCGTCAAATTCCTTCACCAATGACGGAGAAATAAATATACAAAGCGCATCCAGATTTGGGATGCTTGTACGAGGTAATGGGTTATTGGTCAATCGCTCTAGTGGGATCTTGAACATCACGGAGATCAATGAAGATGCAACATTAAACGCTAAAGGTTTGGTGATTAGCAATTCAGGCTCATGTTCTAACATTGGATTAATGAAGATAAGTGATATCACATCAACTAATTCTGAAGGAATAAGCTGTGGGAATCTCACTAATAGAGGCACTATTGATATTTCCGGCATTTTTTTTACTTCGATATTTTGCAACTCTTCGTCAGAAGGGATAAGTAACTTTGGTTCAATAGAAATATCCAATAATGGACCTGTTAAGCCTTCAGCTCTAGGTATCAACAATTTTAGAGGAACCATTACTAATCAATCTACAGGCACTATCTCAATAGGCGGTATGTCTCGTATAAATGGCATATCCAATACTGGTACAATCACTAACTTAGGTTTTATCAACATGATCAATCTAAAGACTGCTATTTTAAATAGTGATGAATTTACTACATTCTCTAATCAGCGCATAGTCAACATTGATAGTACTTTTGGTGGAATAAATAACTTAGAATTGGCTCTTTTTGAGAATTTTGATTCCATTTCAATTACTAATCTACTCGTTGGGCCTGCCAGCGGAATTTCAAATTTGACAAGAGCCAAATTTGAAAATAATGCATCAGGAGTAATTGTTATAAACAAGAGTGTAGACTTTTTAATTCAAGGTATTTTTAATAGCGACCTTGCTCAATTTACTAATGATGGAAAAATATCAATTAGTGAAATTAATGCCAGTGGATTTGTTAACATTCTCAACGGCGTTACAACACTGAACAGTAATTCTGAACTCGCCATATCGTCTTGCTCTGACAGCTATGTCAAAAACCAAAATGCTCCTTTTACAATCAATCAAAATTCCCTATTGAAAATCGACTTTTCCTCTGGAGGAACTCCTTTAGAAATAGATGAGCAATTCACTGTTCATGGTATCATTGAGGTTGAACCATAAATATCATATAGGATTTAATAGACAACATAACCAAACTGTTCCAAGATTTTCTTGGACTTGTCCGTTAAAACAAATTCTTGCATTCTAGTGGCAAGCTGCAGTTGTTCTTGATTACGATTGACAACGATCATACTTTGCTTAATCAATTCATAGGTCTTTGGATCTATATCTTTCCAGTTTCCTTTATTTTCTAATTGTCGAGATAAAACTATTGATTTGGCTGTGATACCCACTTGAGCAGATTGTGTCAATACGAATTGGTTGACTTGAGCTATACTTTCACCATACACAAGTTTGGTTTTTAGGGTATCACTGATCTTATAATGATCAAGGACATTCAAAGCTGCTAATCCATAAGGTGCAGTTTTGGGATTAGCGATAGCTATATGCTCGATATTAGAAGAAGTAAGCAATTCTATAGATAGATCCGTTACCTCATTGGACCACAAGACAAGCGCGCCTTTTGCATAGACAACTGGCAAACTATGACCAAGTCCACTTTCGTATATCATATTAGGATATCGCAGATCTGCAGAAAAGAAGACATCATAAGGTGCACCTTCTATGATCTGAGCTGTAAGCTTTCCAGATGAACTCACAACCATATTACATTTTACGCCAGTTTCCTTTTCAAACTCTTCAATTATATCCTCCATTGCATATTGCATATTAGCTGCAGTAGCAATCGTTAGTTTGTTGGGTTGACTCTTTGTACAAGAAGTACTTACTAATGCGAACATTAGAAAGACAACTAAGGACACAAGGATATAAATCTTATGATAATTGTTATGATCGATAACTAAGTTCTTCACAGGGTCTAAATGTAAACATTAAGTGAAGTCCTTGAGCACACTTCTTCCATGAGACATTCTTTTAAGCACTGCATCCTAAAAAATAAGTATTAGACCAATTGATCTAATGTCCAAAGATAATCGGTTACTGACCCGATCGGGCCCCAGGGTAACTGAGTATCATAGGTGCCGATGTTTTTACCTCCTATTTTTTCATAGAATTTGATGGCCTTCGTATTCTTGGAGAGTACATGAAGGTATAGCGAAGATGAAGGATCTTTCAGGCGGACCCAACGTGCCGCTTCGCTCATCAATAACTTTCCGATACCCAGTCTTTGATATTCGGATAGTACATGCAGGTTATCAAGGTAAGCTCCATGAACTTCATGATCTTGGAGATATGTACATACAAAACCGCATATATGACCTTTATCAGTGTGAGCAAGTAGTACATGTTGTCTTTCATTTGCTGTAGCAAACCGTTCTTTCCACACTTTGATTCTATCATCCAAGACTTGATTGTCTAAGTAATCATCCGTACATAAGCCTCGATAGTGAATCTGCCAGCTTGTAGCATGTATCTGCGCTATGATCATCGCATCCTGAGGTGTAGCATGCCTAAAAGAAATATTCATAAAATGAAGATAAGTAAAGTCCTAAAAGCACAAACGAATAGATGTCTGATGAACTAATCTTATAATAAGAATCACTTACTTGGCGTTTGCTTAACTCAGATCTGTCAGCATGGTTGTGCGTAAATGCTTAATATTGCGCGCTGATAGGTAATCAAACCTAAGAATTATGAATAGATTAATATGGGCCTTTGTGCTCTTCTTCCCGATCACAGTATTCAGTCAAAAAAAAGTTGATTTATTACCTGGAGAGTTTTGGTGGGCTGGACATGTAGCAGATGCAGCAGATATGCCCTTTGATGAAGAATATGAAGCAGACCTGAGCATTAGCAAGGGATCACAGATCCAACCTTTACTTCTGTCTAATAAAGGCAGATACATATGGAATGAGCAACCGTTTTCTATACGCATGGTTGGAAGAACGATAATCTTGGAAGATGCCATGGGATTTGTTATAGGACAATCTGGCAATAGTTTAGCTGAAGCCCAGCAATATGCCGCTGAGCACTTCATGGTATTTGCAGGGCAGACACCAGATCAAGAACAATTCAACGATCCTGTATACAACGTAGCCCTTAATCAAGAGATGCAAGTAGGTCAAAGTGAAATCCTTGCAAAAGCCAAAGCTATCTTAGATGACGGTCTGCCTCCTGGAACGATAAAGATAGGCAGTGGTTGGCAAGAAGACCACGGAGATTGGCGATTTGACTCAGAACTTTATCCTAACCCAAAAGAGATGATCGATGAGCTACATAAAGATGGTTTTAAGGTGATGGTCTGGGTAAGTCCTTTTGTCAGTCCAGATTCTAAAATATTCAGAAAGTTGTTGAAAAATGATGACGCCTTTTTAAAAGATGCCTTCGATCCTGAATCATGCAAGATTGTAGCATGGGACAAAGGATATAGCGCGCTACTTGATCTTACTAAGCCTTCAGTTAAGATCTGGTTTCAAAATCAATTAAAAAGTTTGCAAAAATTAACAGGAGTCGATGGATTCCAATTTGGTGGATCTGATCCTAGCCTATATGAAGACACGGTAGCAGAAGGCGAGTCAT
>CAZRXJ010000018.1:0-12430 GCA_964604025.1 uncultured Saprospiraceae bacterium
CACTGTTGTAAATAATGAAAGCGCACCACCAGAAGGATTGAGCAATGATGCTTCACCAGCTGTTGTCATAGATGGATCGTCAAATCCTGTAAAAGAACATGTTGCAGTTACAATTAGTGGAAGTCTATCAAAGTTGCTCCAACTATTGATGTCATCTATTTTTAGAACTCTCTCTTGAGCCCATCCATTGGGTCCACCATGTCCCAGATAATTTATAATTAAGGCACCTTGCTCAACTATAGTATTAAGCCTTGCGGTAGCAGAAGGATATCGATTACCACCTGGTGTAGATTCTTGTCTAAAAGCATCAAAATATATTTTCTCTTGATTGGCAAGCGGGAAGTCATCTGTTACTTCATTAGCGATGATATCGGCATCATTGATGTGTAAGTTGTTATCCTCATCATCTGCAACGAAGACGATCTGTGTTTTCCAATTGTCGATACGTTGGTCATTATTGAGTTGATCGTAAGAGATAATTTTATCGATGACATTACTAGATTCAACTATGTTGCGTACTGTTATTCTGCCCACGCTGATATCTAGATCACCTCTAAGTGATCCATCTTCTCCATCATCCAATAAAGCAAAATAATCATCTGTAGGAAAAGCTAATAGAGGATCTAAAGAATTAAATGTTTCAAATGTTGGAACAAGATTGTTCTCAGGATACTCCTTGTTAATATGACGATAATCAAAAGACGCATCACCTAGCAATAGTACAAAGTTAAAGCGCGAATAGGTCCTATAAAGATCTCTTATGTAATTACGTATGGCTGTCGGATCTTGCCTGCCACTACTATATAAGTCATAGATCTCTTGAGGTGTTACAATTAGACTTGACAAGTTGTCATTCAATCTACGATGTTCTTGAAGCTTTCTCGCACTGTTATGTAATTCTTCTGGCGCAACAATTAGAAGATCGACATCGCCTTCTCTTATTATGTTGTCAACCTTTGCTATAGTAGCTGCGACTGGTCGAAGTATATCACTATTTGTAAATGCAAGAAATTCTTGATTAGCATCTTGGTCAATGTGCATGGTGTACTGATCATTTGCAATTGAAACATCTTTGGATACTACTAGATATGGATCTGTAATGTCCCATACATCAATTGCTTGATTAGAACTTAATATAAGCCCATCAAAATTCTCTGATTCTAATTGGTTGATATAATTGTTTAGAAATAGAGGCTTAGATTCATATATAGCTTGACTGACCCCTTGCAACGCAAAGTAGTCAATCCAGAGTTTTGCATCGCCATCGGTTTTTGAAAAATTCACGTCGATCTGATCTCCTTTAGAAAGTCTATCGACCGCACCTGAAAACGCTATTTTCCTAGCGTAGAGTGCTTCAATATCACTGGTGTTCACTGGCGAAAAATCTCTGCTCAAAGCTGTGCCATTAACATTAAGTGTTACCGTCTCTTTCTGTTTACTTCTGCCTGCAAAAAAGGCTTCAATTCTAATATTGCTAATTTCTTTAGAAGGAAGTTCGACTTTATTATCCAGTCTGTAATTATCTATATTGGTCAATTGATCTCCATACCAATCTTGACCTGATCCTTGGGTACTTCGGAAATCATCAAGGAGATTAACTTTATCTTGATGATATATAGCACTGTATACATAGTCTGTGGAAGGATTTTGAATGGAAGATGATACAGTTTCTATTCTTATGTCATTTCGCTCTGACGGATCATCCACTTTTAAAAAGACATAATTTTTATCTGCAAATGGATTTTTCTTTAGCATGATCATCCCCGCAGTTTCATCATAGTAATACCGATCCGGTCCTTCACTATAAAATATAATCTCATCATTATCACCAAAGATCCCATCACCATTGTCTACAACCTCTATAGACAGAGGAGCTAACCTTTCAGTATCGCTATGATCTGAATTGTGTTTTAAAGGTCCTGATGCGATGCTGTATATATTGATTGCCGATACATCTACGTTACCTATGGAGCTTCCTGTTTGTTCAGCGAGCCACTGTCCAGTGATCCTATAGATTCCTCTTTCATTGATTTCTATGCGATATACAGTGCCTTCTGTAAACAAATCGGCAGGATCCATGAATTGATAATCATGTATAGCATGTCCATTGAACACATAAGTAAATGTTAAAAGGAATATAAACAATGTATGCTGTACTACCATTTATGGTTTTATAAACGTTCTAAACCGCAGGTTGTTTGTAACGATTGCTAAGAATTAAGTATTATTGAATGAAAGTATTAATCTAAAATTCTTCACTCTGATTAAAAAACTAACATACTTCGTCCTTTTCGCCGTGTTGACATCACTACAATTGTCTGCTCAAGATCAAGTATTTAGTCAGTTTTATAACGCTCCGATACAGTTAAACCCAGGATTAGTCGGCTTGTCGACTCAAGCACAAGTATCAATTAACTATCGAAACCAATGGCCAGCGTGGCCACAAGTGTACACTACATACGCTGCTTCATACGATCAGTTCTTTGAGGGACTTAATAGTGGATTTGGTGTTCAGATATTATCTGATGATGCAGGAAGAGGCATCTTGAAAACGAATCAGATCAGCGGTGTGTATGCTTATCAACTCAGACTGGACAATGGTATGAGGGCTAGAATCGGTCTTGAGGCAGGCCTCATCTCTACACAGCTGGATTGGGATAAACTCATATTTTTTGAGCAGCTTGTACCAACTGGCATAGAAGGTGGACCTACCCAACTTTTGCCTAATACTGAGATCAGACCAGATCAGCTCAATAATTTCGCTTTGGACCTTTCTGTAGGTGGTCTACTATATAGTAAGGACTTCTATGTCGGGGTATCATTAAAACATTTAAATAGCCCAGACAACAGGTTTCGTAACAGTAATTCAGGCATATATTCTGGTTTGCCTACTAGACTTATTATTCACGGTGGAATGCAGATAGACCTCGATGGTTACAATAAGGAGGGTTTTGGGTCGTTTATTGCACCGAGTGTCTTGTTTACAAGGCAATCTGGATTAAGTCAGCTGAACGCAGGTGCACTTTATAATCGAGATCGTGTTTTTGGAGGCGTCTGGCTAAGACATACACTGTCTAATCTGGATGCAGCAATATTTTCTGTTGGAGTGCGCTCTGAGTGGATTAAGTTTAGTTATAGCTTTGATCTTACAATTAGTGACGCATTAGTGACAAGAACGGCAGGAAGTCATGAGGTTGGGATACTAATTAACATTGGTGGCCGACAAAAAGAACGATCTCGGTACGAAGATTGCTTTAGCATATTTAGATAATTAATTACCCAAATGAACTATAAGTTTTTCTTGCTTCTGATTATCGGGAGTACAATCACATCATGTAGCCTCTTCAACAAAAAGTCAGGAGGCGGCAATTCTTCAACTACTGGTTGGAAATACAATGACACAGAATGGGGTGGATTTGAGAAGTTAGAATATGAGGGACAGCAGACCGCACCTAATCTGGTATTAATTCAAGGTGGGACATTTGCCATGGGTCAGACCGATGAAGATGTAACCTTCGAATGGAACAACATCAGTCGCCGTGTGACAGTATCATCATTTTATATGGATGAGACTGAAGTATCTAACATCGCATGGAAAGAATATGTCTATTATCTCAACAGAGTTTTTGAGTCATTTCCTGAAGTAGCTCAAGATGCTATGCCAGATGAAAAAGTATGGTTCGATGAGTTGTCATACAATGACCCTTTAGTTGAGACTTACTATAGACATCCAGCATATGATGAATATCCAGTTGTCGGTGTTTCTTGGGAACAAACTCAAGAATACTGCAAATGGAGAACCAATGCAGTCAATGAAGCAATACTTATCAATCGCGGAATATTAAATCCTACTCCTGATCAGAGAGATGATAACTCCTTCGATACTGAAGCATATCTCGCTGGTCAATATGAACCTAATGTAAGAAAGAATCTTCCTGATCTTCAGACAGGTGGAGAACGAGCCGTTCGATATGAAGATGGAATCCTCTTACCTACATTTAGACTACCAACAGAAGCAGAATGGGAATACGCAGCTTTAGCTCTGGTGGGTAATCATGAAAATAGTAAGGATGCATTAATCTCGCAAAGAAGATATTATCCATGGAACGGTAGTTCTGCCAGATATCAAAAAAGAACAAGTGAACAAGGCCGATTGTTGGCTAACTTCAAAAGAGGAAAAGGTGATTATATGGGTACTGCTGGTAATCTAAACGATAAAGCATCTACAACGGCACCTGTAAGATCTTTTTTGCCTAATGACTTTGGTCTTTATAACATGGCTGGTAATGTCTCTGAGTGGGTACAAGATGTCTATAGACCATTGACAAGTACGACTCTAAGTGATGCAGAGAATCATGACTTAAATCCATTTAGAGGCAACGTCTATAAGGAAGTAATGAAGGATGAGTATGGCGAATATCTTGAAAAGGATTCGTTAGGTCGTTTGAAATATAGAAATGTTACTGATGAAGAATTGGAAGCGGAGGGTCGTTTAAACTATAGAACAGGAGATGCTCGAGATTACAAAGATGGAGATGATGAGTTTGTAAAATATGACTATGGCAAATACACTTTGATAAGTGATAGTTCAAGAGTTATAAAAGGAGGATCTTGGGCTGATAGATTGTACTGGTTAGCTCCATCTGCAAGAAGATTTTATGATCAAAACAAGTCTTCAAGAACGATAGGTTTTAGATGTGCTATGACAAGAGTTGGAGGGCCAACTGGCAATGAAGATACTGGTGGTAACACATTTAAGCAAAAAGGTAAAAAGAGAAAATACAAATAGTGTAACTACAGAAAAAGATAACATGAGTCCTTGTAATGTATATTGCAAGGACTTTTTTCATGTTACCAAAAGAATGAAGTTTTGGGGATTCAGAGGTTGTATCATCATTATATAAGATCCAAAGGTGTATCTATTGATACAAGGACCATCAAGGAGGGGCAGATTTTCTTTGCGCTTCAAGGTACTCACGCCAATGGCAACTTATATGCAGAAAAGGCACTCACGGCTGGTGCTCTTAAGGTCATAATAGATGATCATTCGATTGCTCATAAAGATGACAGATATGTACTTGTGGACGACTCCTTGGTTGCACTACAGATGTTGGCTACTCATCATCGAAGTCAATTAAAGATACCAGTCATTGGTATTACTGGTTCTAATGGCAAGACGACCACCAAAGAGTTGTTATATAAGGTGCTTAGCAAAGTACATAAAGTTGGTGCGACTCAAGGCAATTACAACAATCATATCGGTGTACCACTTACGATACTTAATGTTGATCGAACAGCTGAATTGATGATCGTAGAGATGGGGACTAATCAACCTGGAGACATAGCACAACTTTGTGATATCGCTCAACCTACACATGGTATGATTACTAATATCGGTGCTTCGCATTTAGAAAAACTCATTTCTAAAGAAGGAGTCTATGCTGAGAAGAAAGCACTGTTTGACTATGTCTCTTTGCATGGCGGAGTATTCTTTGTTAATACATCAGATGACCTACTGGTTCAATTATCAAGTGCAACCGATTTATCGATTGATTATACCAATCGTGCAGGAGCTTATGGGCAGATAGGTATTGTACAAAGTACCGATCAACAGTTGTGTATTGAGCTGATTCAAAACAAGCAGAGCTTTGAAGTGAAGACCAATCTTCATGGTGCGTACAACATCGAGAATATATCAGCCTGTCTAACCATTAGTGATCATTTTAATATCCCTTTAGAGTATAGTCTGGAGGCTATAGAGTCATACTGTCCCTCTAATATGCGGTCACAGCTTGTCCATACAAAGAAAAATATAGTCATTCTTGACGCTTATAATGCCAACCCTTCGTCTATGTCAGCGAGCATCAAGAGCTGTTCGGAAGATAAAGAAAATGTATTGATGATATTGGGTGATATGTTGGAGTTAGGGGCAAAAGCTGAGTCCTTTCACCAAGATATTATAGAACTGCTAGAGGCACTTAAAGTAAATGCAATATTGGTCGGAGCTGTCTTTAGTCAAGTAGCAAATGAAAGATATAGGTCCTATAATGATGTCGACTTACTAATACAAAGTGGAGTTTTAGATGATATCACGGATCAAAACATATTGGTCAAAGCAAGTCGAGGTATAAAGTTAGAGAAGATTGTACTTTATCTATAGATACCTGTGCAGAACAATTGATTGATTGGTACTTCTTCTTTGATCAGATATTGGTGACTAGGTATAAGACAACAATGAAGTTATTCTTTCAGATATGTGGTTTTCACAAGCATCTTCATAGTCTTTTCTTGTACATGGCATTTTCACAACAGATTCGGCACCATCAGAATAAAGTTCTATCCACCATCTACCGCTTCGTTGATCTTCTATAAAAACCATCTCCTGAGACGCATGATCGGGAAGAACACTGTATCGTTGAAGTTGCTCAGATTGTGATTTTTCTTGTTGACGGATCTTAAATCCATCCAATATATAATACAATAGCAATGCATTATTCTTAGCCATCATATTATAATCGTCATTATTTTGATCATAACCTTGGATAATGATGGTCCGCAAGTTTGTTGAAGCCCCTGCATACTTGGCGATCATGCACAACTCTTCGATCATCAATCCAGCAGTGCTAGATCCCACAGAACCAAGATTGTCTGATAAGCGAAGTACATTGAGGTTGATAACGATACAATCTGCTGTACGTAGCATCACTTCGGCTTTCTCGGTATTATGGCGCAATTCACCTAATCTAAGATGTATACTGGAGTCAAAATCAAACTCTGTACTGAAAAAATGCTTTTGAATACCCATCTGTGCGACTCCCTTTTCATCTGATAAGGGGCTATTGCTGATCCAAACAGGATGAACATAGGTATCCCAGAATGAGTGTGGTATAACACCTTTAGATTGACGTGGCATGATGGCTACTATAGGCTTTTGGTCTTCATATAATTCTATTAAAGTAGCACATAATTTCTCTATATCAGCAACACCTATATTACCGAGATCCGCTAATAATGGCTTGATAGATTCGATATTGAGCGCATTAAACTCATCTCTGATCTTATGTGTACCTGAAAATGAGCCCAAAAACCCAATAAGTCCCTCACTTAAGACCTCTGGAGTACCTTCTACGCGTTCTATACCCTGTGTTTTTATCATTTGATTCATAAATCAAATATAAAGGAAAAGTGTAATATGTTAAAAGATAAAATATTTTTATAATATGTAATCTTATTGTACCTTAGCGCGGTATATATAAGGATTAATTATAATCCGACCACCCGAGATTACATTTTGACTGCTGTCATTCGATAGAACCTAGTTTATATAGAAGCAGATTTATGTGATCGTCCTGTATTTAGTAGAAGTGACTCATTTCTCTCAAAGGAAAGATGAGTTATAGCTATGAATTAGTATGGGATGACACAAGTAAAAGGTTACTAATGAAATTTACAAATGTAATTCTCGCGACTTCAGCGGCAATTTTCTTAACGTCATATAGCTTTGCTCAGGCAGATACGCTTGGTGTTGATAATAATGATGGTATCGAAGTAAGCGCAGAAGATAGCGGTCCGTGGATGGCACCTGTCATAACTGATGACATGACTAAGGATCCCGAGCAAAATAGACAATATCGGTTGGGTCAGTACAAATATTCGGCGCAGCCTAAACATATGTGGGAAGTTGGTGTCCATACAGGGCACTTCTTCATCGACGGCGACGTAGATAGAAGAGGTTTCGCAGGATTAGGAACTGGAGTGCACTTCCGAAAAGCCTTGACTTATTTTACCTCTATAAGATTTGATGCCTTTGCAGGTAAAACACAAGGATTAGAGAAGCAACCTTGGCGACATAGGGCCAATGGCGGAGGTCTGGTTGAATCCAATAATACCTTCAATGGTTGGGATGGATATGATGGCTCAAATGCTGAAGCTATCGATTGGTTTCCTTCTCACGAAACAAAGTACTATTATGGAGCAGTACAACTCATCTTTAATATAGGCAATGTGCTTTTTCATAAAGAGCGCAACAAGTGGAATACATACGTAGGAATAGGAGTAGGACTGGATCATCATGAGACTCGATTAGATCTAAGAGATGCAGGTGGTGAGGTATATACTAACTTAAGAGAGCAGACTGGATTTACAAGACAAATATTTAATACCAATGCCGGTAGAAGTGCTATCGGAGAATCCTTAGATCAATTATATGATGGCGTATATGAGACAGAAGGCTTTAAGAAGGTAGGAATTTTTAGATTTGGCGATGACTTTAATGTTCATCCTGTATTTACAGCTTCAGTTGGACTATCGCGTAAGCTATCAAGAAGACTGAATATCGGTCTCGAACATCAAGTAATGGCTTCTGACAATGATTACTTGGATGGCATAAAGTTTAGATCAAGTACAGATCAATCTAATAGTGTTGATATCGCACATTATACCAACCTTAGGTTAGGATTTAATGTAGGTCGCTTTAATAAGCGGGTTGAGCCTCTTTATTGGGTCAATCCTATGGAGAATGTATTCAAGGATCTTGCAGAAGTAAGAGCAAGACCCCAATTCGAATGGGTAGACGAAGATAACGACGGTGTATTGGATCTTATCGATCAAGAATTAGATACTCCTGAAGGTTGCCTTGTGGATACTAAAGGAGTTACATTGGATAGTGATGGAGATGGGGTAGTAGACTGTAGAGATAAAGAGCCATTTTCACCCCCAGGATTTCCAGTTGACGAAGATGGTATCGCTCAGATAGATGAAGAAGAGATCAATATATTGACTGAACAAGATGTCATAACGATTATAAAGCAAAACTGTAATGCATGTCAAAACGGTTCATATAGTTATCTACCAGGAAGTAATACTGTCGTTGGACCTGATGGACAAGTTCTTGGATCAGGTCAAACCAATACAGATGGTACGACTACTATAACTAAAGATGATGGTACCGTAATAACAACTGCTCCGGGCTCTGTTAATACTCCTGGTTCAGTAAGTTCAGGATCTTCTGGAGGAGTAGGGACAACTATCAATCCAGGTGGAACCATCGGACGTGTGATACATACTGGTTGTGGTAACTGGTTCTTACCGATGATCAACTTTGATCTCGATAAGTATGAACTTAGACCAGAATCATATGTAAGCTTACACCAGATCGCAAGTGTCATGAGAAAGTGCCCAGAGATTGTGGTTACTGCACATGGACATACGGATGTACGTAATTCTAACAATTATAATCGTGTATTAAGTTATAACAGAGCTAAAGAAGCAGTTGACTATCTCGTATCAGCATATGGAATAGACAGATCAAGATTGAACTTGATGTTTGGTGGAGAAGAAAGCCCATTGGTTCCTAATCTAAAAAATAATCATTATACAACGGACCTTGAAGAGCAGTTACAATTTATCAATAGACGAGTAGAGTTCAGAGTGAGTGAAGGTTCTGACTTCAATATGGGAAGACCAGAAGGTCCTAATGCAGGTGTAAAATCTTATGGCAGCTCAAGACCTGGAAGTAAGTATCGAGGGAATAAGAACTCGGGATATTAATTAAAAATATAACTATAAGATATCTAAGTAGGAAGATAAAGTAGTTAGAAAGTGTTCTTAAAAGCGTAAGAGTCTCGGATATCTATCCGAGACTCTTTTTAATTATAATCCCTTTTGTGTGTTATAACATCCGCAACGAGGTGATACTCTACTTATTCAGGCAGAGCCTGCATTTTTTTTACAAGTGATTTTAATTTCATCATACATTCGATTGGCGTCATGGTATTGATGTCTATCCGTTTGAGTTCTTTTGCAATTTCTTGGCTGACTGGATCTGGTGCAAACATCAATAGTTGTCCATCTGATGGATAGTCCTCTAACTCTTCAAGTTTTTTACTTTTCTCATCTGATTGAACAACGGATTTTTCTTGTAGCGATTTTAATATATGGTTGGCTCTTGATACAATCTCCTTGGGCAAACCAGACATCTGCGCTACTTGTATACCAAAACTTTGATTACTGCTTCCAGCCACCAGCTTTCTTAAAAATATAATCTTGTCGCCTAGTTCTTTTGTAGCTACATTATAATTATGAATTCGATCGTATTTATCAGCAAGTTGGCTGAGTTCGTGATAATGAGTGGCAAACAATGTTTTAGGTTGCTCTTTAGATTGGTGAAGATATTCAACAATGGACCAAGCTATGGAAATACCATCGTAAGTGCTGGTACCACGACCTATCTCATCAAGAAGGATAAGGCTTCTTGCAGACAGATTATTCATAATTGATGAAGTTTCAATCATCTCAACCATAAAAGTAGACTCACCACTTGAAATGTTGTCTGATGCGCCCACTCTAGTAAATATTCTATCTACTATACCAATCTTTGCGGACTGAGCTGGAACATATGACCCTATCTGTGCCATAAGACATATCAGGGCAGTTTGTCTTAATATAGCAGACTTACCCGACATGTTAGGACCAGTGATCAATAGTATCTGCTTGTCATTATTACCTATACTAAGGTCATTGGCTATATAAGACTCACCTGGAGGTAGATGTGCTTCTATGACTGGATGTCTACCTTCCTCTATTTTAATTTCGTAACCTTCATTGACATCGGGTCTACAATAGTGTCTTCTTCTTGCGAGCTTTGAAAATGAATTGAGGCAATCCAATTTCGATATAGTTAAAGCATTCTTTTGAACATCTGAGATATAATTGCTGAGCCAATCGAGTAGATCGTTGTAAAGTTCATTCTCGAGTTTTATAATCTTCTCTTCGGCACCAAGTATATCAGACTCTAACGTTTTTAACTCCTCTGAGATGTACCGCTCAGCATTGGTAAGTGTTTGTTTTCGGGTCCAATGCTCAGGTACTAAACCTTGACCTTTGTATTTGTTGGTTACTTCAAAGTAGTAACCAAATACGTTGTTGAATCCTACCTTGAGACTTGTGATTCCAGTTTTGTCAGTTTCTTTTTGTAATAGATCTGATAATATATTTTTACTATTAGATATTAACCCTCTTAGATAGTCCAGATCTTTATTATAACCATCTGCTATGCCGCCTCCTTTGTTTAAATTAACAGGTGGTTCTTCTTTCAAAGCGATTTTAATTTTATCACTTACTTTTTCTAAAGGATCAAGATTATCTATGATTGATTGAACGCCTGTGTGATCACTGCTTTCTAATGAAGATTGTAACTCTGGAATCTTGGTTAACGAAGTCATCATATGATAAACTTCTCTCGGGTTAGCTTTTCTCAATGCAACCTTTGCAATGATTCTTTCAAGATCGCTTATGCCTTTCAAGTGACTATCGATAACATCTGTTAGGGCAAGATCAGAAAGTATATAATCAACTACAGATAACCTGCTTTCTATCTCATTAAGATGGGTCAGAGGGAGCATGATCCATCTTTTGAGTAACCTTGCTCCCATGGGAGTAGCTGTATGATCAAGTATTTGATAGAGTGGTATACCCGTTGGGTGATTGCTATGAAGTAGTTCTAAGTTTCTAATTGTAAATTGATCCAACCAGACATATTGATCTAATTTGATTCGGCTGATTTTATTTATATGGCTGAGATGGCTGTGTTGATTTTGTTCCAGATAATGAAGTATAGCACCAGCGGATATTTGACCTAAGCGATATTTCTCGATGCCATATCCCTTTAGGTTTGATACTTTTAAGAGATCAGTGATTTTGTCTCTGCAGTAGTCTAACTGCCATATCCATTCATCAAGACCATATAGATAGAAGGCATCTCCTAACTCTGCATCTACTGCTTGCTTGTCTTTTTTAGAATAAATGATTTCTTTAGGACCATAGGTGTTGATTAATTTAATGACCTCACTAAGACTTCCTTCATACAAGGAAAAATCACCTGTTGATAGATCCAAAAACGACGTGCCTGCACGATCTACTGCGCCCAGATGAAGTGAGCATAGATAATTATTTTCTTTTTGATCGAGTAGGTTGTCATGAGTTCCGATTCCTGGAGTGACCACATCGGTTACGCCTCGCTTTACGATTTTTTTCTCTTTGCTTGGTTTTTCAAGTTGTTCGCAGATGGCTACTCTATAGCCCCCTTTTACCAGCTTAGGAAGATACGTATCTAATGAATGATAGGGAAAACCTGCAAGTTCTATCTTGGAGCCGCCATTGTTACGCGCTGTGAGTACGATGCCTAGAGTAGCAGAAGCCTTTATAGCATCTTCGCCAAATGTCTCATAAAAGTCTCCTACTCGAAATAATAGCAAAGCGTCCTTGTGTTTTGCTTTCATCTCAAAGTACTGCTTCATCAGCGGAGTGACCTTACCCTTTTTTCCTGCGCTCAATTCTTAAGTTGGATGTTAACTTTCAAAGGTAGCAAATGTACAATGGATAATGATTGTTAATCATATGTGACCTTCACAAAGAAGCACTTCTCGCGTAC